>JACUTP010000002.1 GCA_014859785.1 Candidatus Methanoperedentaceae archaeon
CTACAAAAAATCAAGTTGCTGTTTTTGGTTACAGCATTATGTTATAAACTCAGGTCTGATAATTTTAACCTCCACTACAGAGAAATGTCTGGAAAGATAATAAAACTGACTCGCCGGATATTTTAACAGCGCTTTAATTCAAAAAAAGTTTATAAGTTAATATTGTAACCCCTCAAACCAGCCCCTTCAGCACTCCCGGAAATGACCTGAGCCCTGAAAAACTCAACATTTCCTTCAAAAACCTGTTTTTAACCCCGTTCCACATCTCCTCATACCCTATATCCCCCCTTGAAAGCCTGGCAAACATCTCCATGAATTCAGGATTTTTCTTTAAAATCCCGTGCACCAGTTTAGGCGCGCTGTAAAACACCCTTCCCACCCTTGCCGCATACCTGAACTCCTTATAAATCTCATTATCTATCCGCGCCCCGTATTCAGAAAACTCCTGTCCTGCTTCCATTACACCGGCTGCAATCTGTGCGCTTCTGACAGCATAATAAATCCCCTCCCCGGTAAACGGGTCAACAAGTGAAGCAGCATCCCCCAGAAGCATGCACCTGTCATTCCAGATATCGGCAGCGTCATTAAAAAAAGACAGGGCGCACCGCCTTTTAAGAAAAGTTTCAGTAACATCCGGCACGCACTTTTCCATGAACCCGGAATAATAAGCAAATGGATTTTCACACCTGCTCCCGAACCCACCCACACCAACTGAAAGATGGTCTGCTTTCGGGAAAATCCACCCGTAGCCGTACGGGATGGAACCCATGTCAAAACGAATTTCATCGACTGCTGTTTCCATGGACCGGGGCGGAATCTTCACCTCCCCCTTGACAAGGTACGCAAACTTCTTTTTTTTGTTAAGCCCGAGACTCCTTGCCACGGAACTTCCCGCACCATCTGCGCCTATAACAATCCCTCCCTCATAACTTCCTGAATCAGTGATAACCTGTACACTGCTGACTTTCTCACTTACTTTCATAACCCTTTCCATGGAAACCCTCGCACCTTCCTGTTCTGCTTTTTCCGTGAGGTAATAATCGAACCTGTCCCGCATCACCGTATAGCAAACAGGTTTTTTTGAAATATGGTGTATTGCGTCCTCCCCCTGGTAACTAAGGCATATCCCGGAGATGTTTT
Organism: Candidatus Methanoperedentaceae archaeon; assembly: GCA_014859785.1. Classification (GTDB taxonomy): domain Archaea; phylum Halobacteriota; class Methanosarcinia; order Methanosarcinales; family Methanoperedenaceae; genus Methanoperedens_A. The sequence goes on from JACUTP010000002.1 coordinate 1,141, forward strand.
TTTCCACAACACTTTTAAAACCGCTGTGTAGAATTTTATCTATTCTTGCAGACAGCGCCCCCCCGCAGGGCTTGTATCTTGGAAGTTTTGCCTTCTCGATAGCAAGGACGCTGAATCCTCTCCTTGCCAGTTCATATGCTGCTGTAGCCCCGGCAGGACCGAGCCCAACCACTATAGCATCGTAAAACATAATTTCTCACCTAGCATATTGTTAAAATATAAGTTAAAATTATCTCCCAGGAATTCAAATCCCGCAACATTATCCTTACAGTTAATTTCCTGTTATCCTCAATAAACTACTTATGTTTACACTGCATGTAAAGTGGTAACATGGCAGAACTGGACAATCTCGATGTTAAGATCTTAACACATCTTCTGGATAACAGCAGGAAGTCGTTTAATGAAATTGCTAAAAGTTGCCTGACCAGCGTACCTACGGTAAATAGTCGTGTTAACAGGTTGCTTGAACTCGGTATTATCAAGAAATTCACAATTGATATTGATAATGCCAGGATTGGTATTACAGAGGCAGTATTAATCGTAAATGCCACACCGAATGCAATTAACAGGGTTGCAGAGGAACTTATGGCTCTTGAAGAAGTAAAAGAACTTTATGTGACCTCTGATTCTGATACTGCCATTGTTTCCAGGATAGCAGGGGATATGCAGCGCCTCTCTGGAATCCAGGACCGGATTGACCTGACAGGTGTGAATAATATCCGGGTCATAAATGTAAAAACCCAATTTAAAAAAGATACCACTATACCGCTTTCATCATCAAGTTTAACCCTGACCTGTGCCTTTTGCAGCAAAAAAGTAAACGGAGAGGCTGTCAGGAAGAAGTTCGACAGTAAAGATTACTTTTTTTGCTGTAATACATGCAGGGGCGAGTTTGAAAAGAGATATATAAAACTTCTTGAAAAAGCTTGAATAGCCAAATTCCTGTGTTTTGTCAGTCAATCCCATAATAAACATCATACCTCCCAATTCCTATGTTGTCATCATCGCACCCCACTATCTCAATATTCGATAACCCTTATATTAATTCAGGACATCTTGAGATGTAAACTGGTGATAAAAAATGACAACTTGCTCGGCACCCGGCAAAATCTACCTGTTTGGTGAACATGCTGTTGTGTACGGTGAAAGCGCGCTCGCATGTGCCGTAGAACTAAGGACACATGTATCCGCAAAAAAATCGGATTCTGTAAAAATCACATCAAAAATCGGGACAACCGGACTGAATTTCAGGAAGCATGCTTATGTTTCATCAGCCATCATAAAACTTGGCGTAAAAGATGTTGCAGTTAAAATAACATCCGATATTCCCATAGGTTCAGGTCTTGGCTCATCCGCAGCCGTTACCGTTGCCACACTCTCTGCAATAAACGATGAATACTCATTCGGCTTCGGGAAAGAAGATATCGCCAGGATGGGGCACGAGATAGAACTCGATATCCAGGGCGCTGCAAGCCAGACAGATACCTTTGTCTCAACAATGGGCGGGGTTGTGGAAATACCATCACGCACATTAATGCAGCCCCCTGACTGCGGAATCGTTATCGGTAACACCAGAAAAGGTACTAAATCCAAAAAAACGGCAAAGCTCGTAAAACAGGTAGCTGCACTTAAAGAAGAATATCCCGAAATCATAGACCCGATAATAAAAACAATTGGCTCATTCACACAAAAAGGCAGGATTCTTTTATCAGAAAAAGATTATAACTCACTGGGCAGGCTAATGAATGTAAACCACGGGCTTCTTGATGCCCTTGGCGTGGGCACGACTGAATTATCGGCTCTCGTTTATGCTGCAAGAGATGCAGGTGCGTTCGGTGCCAAGATAACAGGCGCTGGCGGGGGAGGATGCATGTTCGCACTTACAGACTCGCCAAAAAAAACAGCATCTGCAATAAAAGCCGCAGGAGGAGAGGCAATAATCACAGAATTCACAAAAGAAGGGGTATTAAAGGAATGAGTTTAGTTATTTTAAAGATTGGCGGAAGTGTAATTACAAAGAAAGATTCTGTATCCAGACCGAGGAAGGATGAGATAGACAGGATATCAAAAGAAATAGCCTCGTATGTTACCGAGAATGAAGTAACCGATAAACTGGTACTTGTCCATGGCGCAGGCTCATTCGGTCATCCGCAGGCAATGAGATACAACCTTAATGAGAAGTTCGATACAAAAGGCGTTTACGAAATCCACAAATCCGTTAAGGAACTTAATTCGATTGTGGTTGACTCTTTAAATGATGCGGGTGTGAATGCACTGCCTGTACACCCTTTGAGTTCACTTTTACTTGAAAACGGCAATATCGTGGACTCAAGTCCTGAAAAGTTCAATCTTATGCTTGAAAGGGGTGCTGTTCCGGTATTCCACGGCGATGTTGTGATGGACAGGATAAAAGGGGCGGCAATTTTATCAGGTGACAGGATAACGCCGTATCTTTCAGTGATGCTCGGAGCTTCAAGAATCGGTGCAGGGAGCAATGTTGACGGTGTTATTGATGATACTGGTTCTGTTATTAAGAAAATCTCACCTCCTGGTTTTGTTGATATGAAGAAACATATAAGCGGCTCATCATCCACAGACGTCACAGGCGGCATGCTCGGGAAAGTATCTGAATTTGTTGAACTTTCACGTGTGGGGGTAAGTTCCCGGATATTTAATGCATCCAAAAAAGGCATGGTTACCAAATTCTTATATGGTGAGGATGTAGGAACGTTAATAGCTGATAAATGAGATTAAGGCGTGTTAATTAGAGGTACTGAATGAGCACATCGGTAAGAAAGTTAGAGCATTTAAACCTGTGCGTGGAAAAAGACGTGGAAGCCCGAAAATCCAGTACAGGATTGAGGATATCGGGTTTTGATGATATAGAACTGATTCATAACTGCCTTCCTGAGATAAACAAGGACTCCCTTGATATGGAGACGGTTTTCCTTGGCAGGAAACTCGCAGCACCGCTTTTAATCGCATCAATGACAGGCGGTCATCCTGGTACAAAAGCGGCAAATGCGGCACTTGCAGGCGCTGCTGAGGAACTCGGGATAGGTATGGGAGTTGGCAGCCAGAGGGCAGCCATTGAAGACCCGCAACTTGAAGACTCATTCAGGGTTGTGCGTGACAGGGCACCCGGCGCGTTCATATACGGGAATGTCGGTGCTGCCCAGCTAAATGAATTCGGGATAGAAGGTCTTGAAAAAGCGGTTGAAATGATAGATGCCGATGCACTTGCGATTCATTTGAATTTCCTGCAGGAAGCGGTACAGCCAGAAGGAAATGTTGATGCCTCTGGATGCCTTGAAGCAATAAGAAAAACATGCCGTGAACTTTCGGTGCCTGTTATAGTAAAAGAGACCGGTGCGGGAATATCTCATGCGCAGGCAGTCGCTATACGTGATGCAGGCGCCTCGGCTATTGATATTGGCGGTCTTGGCGGTACAAGCTGGGCAGGGGTTGAAACATACCGGGCGAAGGAACGCGGGGATATCTTATGTGAACATCTTGGAACAGAATTCTGGAACTGGGGAATACCCACAGTTTCCAGTATTGTGGAATCAAAAGTATCATTACCTGTTATTGCAACAGGCGGAATCCGGACAGGACTTGATATTGCAAAATCAATAGCACTCGGAGCATCTCTTTGCGGGATTGCACTTCCGCTGGTTGCCCCCGCCCTTAAAAGCAGTAATGATGTGGTAAACAGGCTGAAACTTGTTTTAGGGGAATTGAAAGTTGCAATGTTCCTGACAGGCAGCCGGAATGTGGAAGAACTGGGCAATGCCCCTGCTGTTATTACAGGTAAGACAAAGGAGTTCCTTGAACAGAGGGGATTTGAAACAGGTAAATTTGCCCGGAAAATAAATGTATAAAATTAATTATTTTGGAGAAAATTAAATGACTGAAATTGGAATAGTAGCAGTAGGCGGATACAACGAAATGGGGAAAAACATGACAGGTGTCCGTATTGATAATGATATAATCGTACTTGATATGGGGCTTCGCCTTGACCGGGTACAGATTCACGAAGATCTGGAAGTGGATGAAATGCATTCCATGGACCTTATCAAGCTGGGAGCGATACCGGACGATACTGTGATGAAAGAAGTCGGGGGTAAAGTAAAAGCCATTGTATGCGCCCACGGTCATCTTGACCATATAGGTGCCATACCCAAACTCGCACACAGGTATAATGCCCCTATTGTTGCAACACCCTATACTGCAGAGCTTGTAAAACATGAAATTTCAGATGAAAGGAAATTCAGGGTGAAAAACGAGATAATACCTGTTAAAACAGGCGGGACTTATGATGTGACGCCTGATATACAGGTTGAATTCATACGCATGCAGCACAGTATAGTGGATGCTGCATTTGCCGCAATCCATACAACTGAAGGTGTTATCCTGTATGCAAGTGATTTTAAGCTTGACAGGACACCCACCATCGGGGAAGCGCCTGACTTCCAGAGACTGAGAAAACTCGGGAAAGAGGGCGTGAAAGCTATGGTTACCGAGAGTACGAATTCGGGCAATTCAGGTAAGACGCCATCTGAGCAAATAGCAAAAGACCTTGTCCGTGATGTCCTGCTCGGTACAGAGGAAACAGAAGGCGGTGTTATAATCACCACGTTTTCATCCCATGTGTCACGTATTAATGCGATTATCCAGGCAGCAGAAGAAATGGAGCGGATTCCGGTACTGCTTGGCAGGTCAATGGAACGGTACATGTCAATTGCTGAAAAACTGGATTTAATAAAATTCCCTGATAACCTGGAAATACACGGGAACAGGAATGCCGTGGATAAAGCCTTCAAACGTATTATTAATGACGGAAAAGAAAAATACCTGCCAATTGTTACCGGGCACCAGGGTGAGCCGAATGCAATTCTTACCAGGGTTGCAAACGGGGAAACGCATTATAATATAGAAAGCGGGGATAAGGTAGTATTTTCCGCAAACACCATCCCGAATCCCATGACAATCGCTAACAGGTATGCCCTTGAGACTAAACTGAAAATGCGTGGTGCACGATTGTACGATAATGTCCACGTATCAGGACATGCGGGACGGGAAGACCACTGGGAGCTTCTCAGGATGATATCACCTGAACAGGTAATACCTTCCCACGGCAACATCGAGATGCACGCAAACTATGTCGAGATGGCGGAGGATGCAGGGTATGTTTTCGGTGACACGGTACACATCATGAGAAACGGAGAGGAAATGATTATATGATTGAGGAAGTTCTGCAGGAAAGGGCGAAAATCATTGATGAGGCAATTAAAACGTATCTCCCGGTAACCTATCCGGATGAAATGTACATATCCATGCGCCATCTCCTGGACGCAGGAGGGAAACGGCTTCGACCGACGGCTTTAATCCTTGCCGCAGAAGCAACTGGAGGCGTGGCTGAAAATGTGATTCCTGCGGCAGTGGCTGTTGAGATGGTACATAATTTCACCCTTATTCATGACGATATCATGGATGAGGCTGACATAAGGCGCGGGTTTGTTACGGTCCATAAGAAATGGGGGATGCCAAGTGCTATAATCTCAGGGGATGCCCTTTATTCAAAGGCTTTTGAGATTCTTGCCGAATCAAAAAGCGAACCCGCCCGGGTTGTTGAGAGCATCGGGCTGATTGCGAGAACGTGTACTGGTATCTGCGAAGGGCAGTGGATGGATATTGATTTTGAAACACGGAATAACGTTGTTGAGGATGAGTACCTTGAGATGGTTGAGAAAAAAACAGCAGTCCTTTTTGCAGGGGCGTTAAAAACAGGTGCAATCCTCTCAGGTGCGGGTAAGAAAGAGGCACGGGCATTGTGGGATTTCGGGATATTTGTAGGTGTTGGATTCCAGATTTACGATGATGTTATCGACCTTATTACGCCAGAGGAGATTCTCGGGAAGGCGCAGGGCGGCGATATAATGGAAGGAAAACGCACCCTTATTATAATTAATGCCCTTTCAAAAGGCGTTACTATCGAGGCGCTGGGGAAAACCAATGCGACTAAAAACGAGGTTTCAGTAGCCATATCCACATTGAAAAAGTCAGGTTCGATTGACTATGCCATGGACAAGGCACTGGATTTTGTCGACAGGGGCAAGTCAGCACTTTCGGTACTGCCCGATTCTGAGGCTAAAAGCCTTTTACTGGAACTTGCCGACTATATGGTTCAGCGGAAATATTAGTATGGTCATCCTGCCTGTATCCGGTTATCATAGGAAAATAAAAAGTCTTTCATCTCATCAATACAAGGTTACTTTTGAATGACATCCCGCATCATTTTTATAGAGCAAAGCTCCCCGCACATGCTGCACGTTTCCTCGTTTTTGCTTCGTGCATGGATAGCACAGGCTTTTTCGCTGTCAATGGCAAGGTTAAGCTGCCTGTTCCAGTCAAGGTCACGGCGAGCCAGCGCCATCTCACGGTCAGCTGCACGGGATTTCTCCCTCACCCCTTCTTTTGTAAGGTCAGCCGCATGGGCTGCAATCCTTGTAACAATTGCCCCTTCCCTTATATCATCCACATCAGGAAGTGCCAGATGCTCGGCTGGCGTTGTCATGCACAGGAAATCCGCACCGTGCATTCCCGCAACAGCCCCGCCCATGGCAGCAGTGATATGGTCATACCCTGGTGCAATGTCGGTTACAAGCGGTCCGAGAAGGTAAACAGGTGCATTACCTGTCAGGTGTTTCATTGCCCTGACTGAAAGCCCGATTTCGTCAATTGGAACATGTCCCGGTCCTTCGACAAACGTCTGTATTCCCTCGGCACGCGCTTTTTTAACGAGTTCACCGAGGATGATGAATTCCTCGAATTTTGCCCTGTCTGATGCATCATTGATACAGCCTGGACGCATGCCATCGCCAAGGCTCACCGTCATGTCATATTCACGTGCAAGCTCAAGCAGGTAATCATACTCTGAATAAAAAGGGTTTTCCTCATTATTTTGCTTCATCCACGCAATTGTGAACGCACCACCGCGGCTCACAACATCAAGAATCCTGTCGCTTCCTTTTAACCGCTCAAATGACTGGAGGGTAACTCCTGCATGGATTGTTACAAAATCTATGCCGTCTACTGCATGTTTGCGTACTGCGTTGAACATATCGTCTGATGTCATGTTCTCGATACCGTTTCCTGCCGCCTGGTAAATGGGGACAGAGCCCACAGGGATATTCACGGCATCCATTATCCGGCGCCTGATAAGGTCAAGGTCGCCGCCGGTTGAAAGGTCCATTAAGGTATCCGCCCCGTATTTTTCTGCTGTTATCGCTTTTTCTACCTCGGCTTCTATATCAACATAATCCCGGGACGTGCCAACGTTTGCATTGACTTTGGTAAGCATAAGTTTCCCGATTCCCACGGGAATTGATTTACTGTTTACGTTTTTTGGAATAACGATTAATCCCCTTGAAAGGTGTTTCCTGATGGTTTCGGCATCTACTCCTTCTTTTTTTGCCACATACCGCATTTCCTCAGTTACAATACCAGAGTGGGCTTTTTCCATTATTGTTGTCATTTTTTCCTCGAACCGAACATCTTGCTGTAAAGACTTTTATTGTTCTTTTTGGTTTTTCCCGTCTTTTTATTCTGCTCTTCCGGTTCTTTCTTCTTCTTTTTCTGTTCAAGCAGCTCCTTTTTCCGCTCCTTCTCCTCAATTTCTTCCGTGTTTTCCATTTTTTCTTTTATTGTCTCTTTCTTTTTTTCATCTGGAGTTAATTTCAGTAATGACGTGATGTTTCGCATACCCTGTGTTATCTTTTTTCTTTCAGGCTGCGGGTCCCTTATTTTTTCGATAAAAGAAGTCCTGACAACAGGAACACTTGCGCCTCCGTGTTTGCTTTTCCGGGACCTGATATCAACATGTATAGGGCGCTCGATATAGTTGCTGACTATCATTGCCACACCTGGAGAGAGGCGTTTGATGTCCTCTTCCACATTAGAACTCATGTTCTCAAGACCCTTGCTTATGGCTTTTAAGTCATTGGGATTTGTGACCTTCATGATAATCTGGGTATTGCACTGGGAAAGGATGTTCTTGTCCACGCGGGCGGGTCGCTGCGAAACAACCATAAGACCAAGACCGAATTTCCTGCCTTCTGAGGCAATTGTACGCAGTATATCGGTGCTTACGGTCTTGTCAAATCCTTTTTCGGGACAGTAATTATGTGCTTCCTCAATTACAAGCATGCACGGCGGGACTTCATTGAGCTTTCGTGCCTCGAAAAGGTCGGAACACAGCCTGGCTACAATCATCTGCTGGAGGTCGGGGTTTACACCTTTCATGTCGATTATTGAGGCATGCCCTTCCCTTACAAGCTCATAAACTGTCGTTGCGTTGTCTGAGAGAATACCGGTTTCGTTCAGTGACTCGAGCATGTTGATAACGTTCCATTTAACCTTGCTTTTGTCCTGCCCGACCTCGTAAATAATATCGTCAATTGTGTAGGTATCGCGTTCTTCTTTTAGTTTGGAGATGGCTTCAAAGAGTATCCCGCTCTGGTTCTGCGCCCTCTCATCCGGGAATAGCTGTCTTATATCTTTTGTACCAAGGTTGGTGCCGTTTAACCTGAAAAGCATATCAGCACCGGGATTCAGGATTTTATTTGCTGGCGTGTACACCGTGACCCTGTCTTCATAACCTTTTGGTTCGATGCCGAATCTCTCGAAGGCTTCGGTTTTGTCATCGTTCGGGTATTTCAGGGTGGCGTATTCGCCATGTGGGTCGATAATAAGAAGCGGAACTTCCTTGTCAAGGAGTTCTTCAAGTATGACCCCGCAGGTGTATGATTTACCTGAACCGGTCTTTGCAAGGATGCTGCAGTGTTTCTGGACAAGGTTGTTTGCTTCAAGGTTGACTTTTATGTCCTGCCCGTCAAGCATGCCGACATAGACATCGCCCCTTATCAGACCGAGCGTCTGCTTGATAAGTGTTTCGTCTGCCCTGAATACCTTGTCGCCCGGGCTGAACGGGGATTTGGGTATGGTGAGTTTTCCGGTTCGGTCTCTTGAGCCTATGACCGCGGCTTCGGCGATTATTTGCTCTTCCATGTTCCTGACCTTGGAGATGCCTTCTGCAACGTTAACTGCTTCTTCGAGTGAGAAGTCATCGCTTGAACGGGTGATGGTTGAAACCTGTGCAAGTGTCCACCCGTCTGATTCGTGCCATACCTTGAGGTAATCGGATTTCCTGGCTGATGTGCTATCTGATACTGCGAACCTGAAGTTGAGTGAGCCGGTTTTTCCGAATATTATGCCTATTGAGTCCTTCGCCATTGGATACAGGATTGTTCCATTTAGTATTATAGTTTACATAAAGACCCTTATAAAATTTAACAGTACAATTATATACCATAAATTTACACTTAATGTGATTACCTGTTATGACTTCACCGATTCCCATTGACACTGCTATTGAAAAAATAAACAAAATGAAGAATGAGTATTACTTCAGGCGCGATACTGAAAAAATAAGCATTTATGAATCAACAGGCAGGGAACTCAGCGAAACCATTTTTGCAGGTTCCATGTCACCGGTATCCGATATAGCAGCCATGGACGGTTTTGCAGTATGTTCCGGCAATGGATACCCTCTTAAAATAACGGATACTGCATACGCAGGTGATGACACCAAGACCATAAACCCCGGGGAAGCCATGGCAATAGCAACAGGCGCATTCATGCCCCGGGGCGCCGATGCCGTCCTTAAAATAGAGGATTCGGAAGTTAAGGGGAAACAACTCTTCGGCAAGACGTTGTTAAAATGGGAAAATGTTTTCAGGGCAGGTTCAGATTACTGTAAAGGTGACAGGATATTCGAGAAAAACCACCGTATCATGCCCCAGAGCTGTGCATTATTATATAGCCTTGGTGTCGGGAATGTCCCGGTTTACAGGAAATTGAGGGCAGGAATCATTTCAACAGGCACTGAAATACATAACGGCATGATAAAAAACACAAGTTCAATACTGATAGACGGGTTCATGAAGGAATTCGGGTGTGAATCAACGTTTATCGGCACGGTGCCTGATGATTATGACCGGACACTGGAAATGGTTGTCAGGGCGGCGGGGAAATATGACGTGGTAATAACAACAGGCGGGGTTTCGGTAGGTGAGCGGGATTATGTTGCGGATATCATAAAAGACGCTGGAGAACTCGTATTCCACAGGGTTGCCATACGCCCGGGAAAACCTCTTGCCGTGGGAATCATAAACGATACGCCTGTTTTCGGGCTTCCGGGTAAGCCAACAGGTGCGTTTGCCGCACTTGAGATGGTCATTCGTCATTATTTCACCTGTATACCGCGTGCGAAAGCTAAATTTATAATCAACGAGGATATTGCGCTTAAGGAGAAGGGTTTTAATTATATACTGTTTGTTAAACTTATGAAAAACAGGGCACATACTATGGGATATAAGAATTCAGGGATGGCGTTATTTGAAGGTGAGTATGATACAGTTACCATATCAGCATCCCCGCGCTCCACTATTGTGGATGGGTATGTTGTAACAGACCGGGATATTAAAAAAGGTGAACCGGTCAAAGTCAGTCTTTTTAGTTGAGGTATTATGGATAAAAAAATAGTATCGCTTGCTGTTGACCTGCACGGTCACCTTGCACCTGGAATTGCACTTGGATTGCGGATGAGTCAAATAGCACTCCAGCGCCTGGATACTGAAAAAGGGAATAAGTACCTGATTGGGATTTCGGAAACCGCACGCTGTCTTGCTGATGCAATGCAGGCTGCAACAGGCTGTACGCTCGGGCACGGGAACGCATCTGTTGAGGATTACGGGAAGCTTGCCCTGACAATAGGGGATACGAGGACAGGACGCGGTGTGCGTGTGGCGCTACGGGAAAACGCAAACGAGTTCGCGCCGCTTATGAACAAATGGATGATGCGGCTCGGGAAGCTTACGCATCCTGAGGAAGATGAACTTGGGAAAAAGCTTCTTGAAATGGATGAAAAGTACCTTCTGATAGAGGATGTTGAGATAAATAAGAGGCAGGATTTTGAAAGTTCTGTTATTGTAAAATGCTCAAGATGCGGGGAATTAATCCCCCGGGGTCTGGCTGTTATTGAGGAGGAGGGTATTTTGTGCAAGGCATGTGACTGTGGGCTGTATTACAGGGTTGTTTGAACGTGTCCTGGTGAGTGGGATTGAGTATTTTCAGGTAAATATAGTTAAAAAGCGGGATTTGGCTATAAAATAAAGTAACAATATTTATCTGTAACCATAATGTAATTTTGCAAGATTTAAAATGGATAGTAAACTAACTCGCAGGAATTTTCTCAAAGGAGTTGGTACCGCAGTCGTACTTGCAGGTACAGGCGCGCCCCAGCTAAAATTGTTAAAATCAGGAAAAGCACAGGAGAACAGCGTAAAACCTATATTTGTCAGGAGCACGTGTTCTCCCAATGATACCGGTGCATGTGGATACGTGGCACGAGTTGATGATGGACGAATAAGTACTCTTATACAGGCAGCAGATTATCCTGAAGAAGACTACAATCCACGAGGATGTCTTAAAGGACTTTCATTTATAAACCTGATATATGGAAAAGACCGCCTGAAATATCCTCTTATCCGAACAGGACCACGCGGGAGCGGAGAATTCAGAAAAGCAAGCTGGGATGAAGCCCTTGACTATACAGCAGGGAAATTGAAGGAAATCGCAAATAAATACGGTCCTGAAGCCATAGGCGTAACTGTTCAGGTAGCAGGCACGGGTTTTGTGCAAAAGGGAGCCCTGGTAGGTCTCACAAAACTTGCCAGCTGGACAATTCACCATGGATACGACCAGAACGGTGACCTTCCAATGTTCTGGCCCATGACCTTTGGCGTACAAAGTGAAGAATTGGAATCGTTGGAGTGGCTTAATTCTCGCTACACCATGGTTTTTGGTTCAAACATGCTTCAAACGCGCTTACCTGATGTGAAACAACTAATCAAATCAAAAAACAAGGGTAAGTTAGTAGTGATTGACCCTGATTACTGTATAACCGCATCCAGGGCAGATGAATGGGTCTCATTAAAAGCAGATACTGACGCTGCCCTTGCACTTGGAATGTCAAAAATCATCATTGATAAAAAATTGTATGATGAACAATTCCTTCAGGATTTCACTGACATGCCAATACTCGTAAGAGAAGATACTGGCAAGCGTCTGCTGGCAAAAGACGTAAAGGAGCTAAGTGGAAAAGCCAGAACAATGGAAATACCGGCTTATCGGGAACTTTTTGTATTCCACAATGAAAACAAATTTGCGATTCTTAACCCGGAAAGCCTGCAATCCACGAATGCTGAGCTTAAAGGTGAGTACACAGTTGAACTCACGGACGGCAGCAGCGTGAAAGTGAAAACCGTATTTGAAAAACTGATAGAACAATTAAAAGATTACACTCCTGGCAGAGTATCTGCAATCACCGGGGTACCGGAAGAACAAATAAGAAGAATAGCAGTTGAAGCCGCCACAAACGGACCGCTACATCTTGTATATGGAGCCAGCAACTACCAGTGGTATCATGGAGATTTGAAGGGACGCGCCATCGCCCTTATTGGAATACTAACTGGAAACTTTGGAAAAAGCGGAGCAGGCATTTCCACTCTTGCAGGACAATACAGAATTCGCTCTGATGTTACAAAATGGTGGTACCCAAAAGAAGGAAAACTCAACTGGGTACCATACCTTCACTTTCTAAAAGGCAAGGGAAAGACAACTCCTTATGGGAAATTTCCTGAAAGTGGTATAAAAGCCATGATAAGTGGATGGGGTAATCCATTTGATCAACACAACATGGCAAACATCTTACGAGATAGGGCAACTTCCGGAGAGTTAGAATTCATTCTAACAATGGACTTTTCAATGACAACCTCGGCACAATGGTCAGATGTAATATTCCCGGTTCCAACGTGGTATGAAAAATTCGATATTACAGCTACAGTACTGCATCCTTATTTACAATTACAACAACCTGCAATCAAACCACTGTTTGAAACCCGGACTGAACTGTGGATAGTAAGAGAACTTGCAAAAAGACTTGACTTACCAGTCGATCATTTTTACCCTGAGCTTGGCGAAAATGAAGCTGCTGTCAAGGCTACCGAACTATTACTTGAAACAGGCGGATTTGAAACCAGAAACATTACTTTTGACATGGTGAAAAAAGGACCTGTAAGACTGCACTCACGGGCACCCAACGACAGGCAGATACCATTCTATGAACAAATCCACGACAGAGTACCCTTCCCTCCAAGAAGTTATCCGGTACCTCTTGAAGCAACAGCACAATTTCTTAAAAGCGGACGCATTGAATTATACAAAGATGAAGAACTTTTCATAGAAGAAGGGGAACAACTACCTGTGTATAAGGAAACATTCCTTGAAACAGAGTACAAACAAGACCCTGCATCAAGAGAGAAATATCCGCTTCATTATATAACCAAAAATTCCCTCTACAGGGTGCACTCAACACATTCCAACAACCCATGGTTAAACGAGTTACAGGGAGATATGCCAAAAGTGTACCTGAATGCAGAAGAGGCAAAACTAAGAAGTATCGAACATGGTGATATGGTGGAAATTTATAACAACCGGGGCAAGGTGCAGGGGCAGGCAGTTATTGACCCGGGTTCCCTCAAGGGCAGCTGTTACTTCTACCAGGGCTGGTGGTCAAGATATCTTGGCGGTGGCTCTTATAACTCACTTATCGAACCATGGATTAAACCACTGCACGAGATTTACTTTGTGCCAGGCATCTGGAGCCCGACCACGGCATGGAATGAATGCCTGGTTAACGTCAGGAAGGTGAATAAATCATGAGACGGGGATGGGTTATTGATCTTGAAAAATGTATTGGGTGCAGATCCTGTGCTGTCGCCTGTAAACAGCATAATGCCCAGCCTCCAGGTAATTGGTGGGCTACAGTAGAGACGCCTGGAAGCAAATATCACCTGACAATGCCTGAACAAGGCAGGGGGTACTTCCTCCCGGTCACCTGCCAGCATTGCAAGAATGCACCATGTGTAAAGGTATGTCCTGTAGAAGCTACGTATAAAGATAAGGATGGCATGGTGCTGGTTGACTTTGAACGGTGTATAGGGTGCAGATACTGTATGTCAGCATGTCCATATGGAGTACGCCAGTTCAACTGGGAAGACCCTAAAAAGACACTTGGTAAACTGGAATATGTAGAAAATTACAGCTATGGATATCCACTGAATCACAGGAAGGAACATAATGGAGTTAACAGGCTTGTGTATATGAAGACGCGCTTTAAAGGCGTAGTGGAAAAATGTGTATTTTGCGTCCATTATTACGATAATGAAGGGCTCGACCCGGCTTGTGTAAGGGGCTGCCCTGGACATGCAAGGTTTGTAGGGGACCTTGAAGATCCAAATAGTACGGTATCCCAATTAATACGAGATAATGAAGCATTTACCCTGATACCGGAAAAGGGAACAGAGCCGAGTTGTTTTTACCTGCCCCCGAGCAGGAAGAAAAAACATATGACCGAGGTGTAAAAATGAATAAAAGAAGAAAGTATAGTTTAATTATTGCCTTTGCCATCATGCTGGCTGGTCTTTTTACTTATGGATATCAGTTAAGAGAAGGTTTGATTGTAACTGACATGTCAAATTTGTTTCCATGGGGACTTTATGTTTCAGCTCTTGCATTTTTCGTAGGGAATGCTGCAGGAGGACTGGTATTGAGCGCAAGCGTTTACATGTTTGGAATCACCAAATTAAAACCCTTTGCAAAAATAGGCGCACTCACCGCTTTTGCCAACGTTACAGCAGCAATGCTAATTGTCATACCTGATATCGGACAACCCCTTCGACTGTGGCATATCTTAAGATATCCCCAGTTCAGTTCACCTCTTGCATGGGATGTATTTGTGTTAAGTGCCTATGCAGTACTGACTATAGTATATCTTTATATTCTCATGCTTCCTGACCTTAAAGGTCCGGGTATGAAGGAATTATCTGAAAAACTGGCAAAGCGCATAGCACCGATAGCACTTGTATTTGCAATTGGCATTCATGTTGTAACTGCATGGATATTTTCAACCCAGATGGGGCGAGAATGGTGGTTTACTGCCGCCCTGGCTCCCGACTTCTTAGCTGTTGCAGTATTTGTAGGCACAACTGTTGTGCTCATGGCGTCTGTATTACTTTATGGAATAAAAGACCAGTATAAAGAAGGGTACAGTATACTGGTAAAAATCATCACAGCAATGTTTTTTGTCCACCTCTTCCTGATGTATAATGATTTCTTTATCAAAGCATGGTATGGTGCTGAAAGTGCAACCCATGTATTCAATATACTAATGGATAGCATTTTAATCCACATTTTTGAGGTACTGGCTCCTTTACTTGCAATCATTCTTCTTAACAGCAAGGTGAGGAACAGCGTATCAGGGGTAGTTGTGAGCGGTGTTATTTTAATGGCAGGAGTATTTGCTCACCGCTTCCTGATAATGCCGCCGGCTTTCAATGCAATACCCCTTACAATAAAACCACTTGGGTTTATTGATACATACTGGTCTTACCCAATAGCAACAGGCAGATATGTTGAAGGAGTTAGCACTATTGCAGACTATTGGAACTATAGTCCGACATGGGTTGAGTTCACATTATTATCTGGAGTAATAGCCTACATGTATTTTGTCGTGGCGCTTGGAGTCAGTATCCTGCCTGTTAAAAAGGAGGATTGAAAACATGGATGATGAAAGTATTTTTGAAGAGCTGTCCCGTATCTTCACATATCCGGAAACCGATTCTGAACCGGGGAAAATGGTTAATCCAAAAATATTCAAAGGGGTGGCACATCCACCCCAGCTTCCGTCCGGGATTGTAACGCTGCAAAATGAGTATGTCCGGCTTTTTATCAATGCCCTGCCCGAAGTTCCGTGCAGCCCGTATGCTTCTATATATTTAGAGGGCAGGTGTATGGGTGAAAAGACAAATGAAATAAAAAAATTGTATGAAAAACATGGTCTAATAACAGATGAAATACCTGATCACATTGCAGTGGAACTGGAATTTCTCAACTACTTAATACATCTTGAATCAAAAGGAGTGCCTGTTGAATCTGACCTGAAACTCTTTGTTGAACATATGTTATCCTGGACTCCCGATTTTTTCAAAAAAGTAGAAGAGTGTGACAAAACAGGATTTTATAAAGCTGCTGCCATAGTTGCAAATAAAGCACTGTGTAACTGCAAAGAGCGATAAATATTAACTTGAAAAGCTACATTATCCCGGTTAACGGCATCCTGGTCGGCGTTTCGCCCATAATATGTCCGGCAACAACCAAATAAAACTATATTACACCTGAGCCTTATTTAGCACAAACAATGTCCCTCTTTGACCGAAACTTCTATGATTTTATTGTCCATCCTTCCCCTGGCGACCCTGCCTCAATTACAGGAATTGCCATGCAAGCTAAAAAATACGGCTATGCAGGGATAGCGCTTGTCAACACCCCACTTCCTGAAAACGATACAAAAAACATTCCCCCTGATTTTTCCATCTACCAGGCAGCCGGTATTTCATGCAAACCTGCAAAATTAAGGAGTGAAATACAAAAATACGGCAATAAAACTGATATTATAATTGTAAGGGGAGGAGATGAATTATTAAATCGCGCTGCTGTTGAAACCCCCGGACTTGACATTCTCCTGCAGCCCGAACAATTCAACCATGTCCATGCAAAACTCGCCCGGGACCGCTCCATTACAATAGGTTTTGATGTTGGCTCCATAATAAGGAACAGGGGAGATTCGCGTATCAGGGAACTCACAACAATGAGACGAAACCTCATTTATGTGCGCAAATACGACCTTCCTGCAATACTTACAGCAAACGCCACAACCTGTTACGACCTTCGCGCTCCAAGGGAAATGGCAGCGCTTTGCGGTCTTTTCGGGATGACGCAAAAAGAAGCCGCAGACGCCATGAGTACGGCTCCATTTGAAATAATAAGAAAAAAAACCCCTGATTACATACAGAACGGGATTGAGGTACTATGAAAACCCTTCCCGTATTAAGAGATAAAAAACGGTATATTGCTTTTGAGGTAACACCAGGGCAACAAATAAAACGCCGGAATCTGGAAAAGGAAATACTTGATTCGGCAGGCTCACTCTTCGGGGATACCGGACTCAGTGAAATGAACCCCCGCCTCATTTCCTACAACGGCAGGTACGGCATAATCCGGTGTAACAGGGCACTGACAGAAGAAACAAGGGCAGCACTTGCATGTATTAATATTTCAGGTGGAATCCGCCTGTCATTGCACGTCCTTGGAATTTCTGGAACAATAAAAGGAGCAACAGAAAAATTTATACAAAAGATGCTCATTAAAGAACCTGAATCCGGAAATAAGTAAATGAAATACAGTAATATATTATTCATGGGATATGGCGCAATAATAATCAAAACGTCTAAGAAACGAAATTGATATATTACCCGACAAACCTCATAGTAATGAATATAAAATAGATTGTATAAGATAAACTGTAATTACGGTTTTTGAGATTAAGGAGTTGAAATAATGCAAATGGCACCACAAATGGGATATGACAGGGCAATAACAGTATTCAGCCCTGACGGCAGGCTTTTTCAGGTAGAATATGCACGCGAAGCAGTAAAAAGGGGAACCACAGCAGTAGGAGTAAAAGCAACTGACGGTGTGGCGTTGCTTGTGGACAAGCGGGTTACAAGCAAACTGCTCGAATCAGCTTCCATTGAAAAGATTTTCCAGGTTGATGACCATGTCGGAGCAGCAACGTCAGGACTTGTGGCGGATGCAAGAGCCCTTATAGACAGGGCAAGGGTTGAAGCGCAGATAAACAAGGTCACGTATGACGAACCTATAAGCATCGAGGTTTTGTCAAAGAAAATATGTGATTTCAAACAGTCATATACCCAATACGGCGGGGTAAGACCATTCGGGACAGCACTGCTTATAGCAGGTGTTGATGACAGCAGGGCACGTCTTTTCGAGACAGACCCGAGCGGTGCCCTTCTTGAATATAAAGCTACAGGCATTGGTTCGGGAAGAACTGAGACCATGGAAGTTTTCGAGAAAAAATATGTGGATGATATCAATCTTGAGGGTGCAATCATTCTCGGGCTTGAGGCACTCCACAGCACCTCTGAAGGAGTATTCAATGCTTCAACCATAGAAGTCGGGGTTATCGAACTTGCAACGAGGAAATTCAGGAAAATCCCGGCTGGCGAGGTTGAAAAATACGTGGATGAAGTCATCGCTATGCAGTCTTCGGAAGAAAAGGGTACGGAATAAGACAAATTCAAGAGTGAGGGAATATGGTCACCCTTGACGATGCCGTAATCGCAAGACTCAAGACCCACAGCAAGACTTTTGAGGTATTTGTGGACCCTGACGGGGCATTGGGTTTGAAAAGAGGCGATGCTGTAAAAATTGAGAATATACTTGCGGTTGAAGAGGTATTTTCTGATGCTAAGAACGGGGACAGACCTTCCGAACAGGACCTCTTAAACTCATTTGGAACACTTGACCCGTTTAAGATTGCGGAAAAAATTGTCACAGACGGCGAACTCCATCTTACGACCGAGCAGAGGAAAAGAATACAGGAAGAAAAAAAGAAGCGTATTATCAGCATAATCGCCCAGAATGCGATTAACCCCCAGACAAAAGGACCGCATCCTCCGGCAAGAATAGAAGCTGCCATGGATGAGGCAAAGGTAAACATAGACCCTGTCAAAAGCGTGGATGAGATGGTTAATATCACCATGAAGGCAATAAGACCGATTATCCCGATACGTTTTGAAGAAATTGAAATTGCCATGAAAATACCGCCAGACTATGCCGCAAAAGCGTATGGTGATATTTCCGCCTTCGGGAAACTGACAAGGGAAGAATGGCAGGGTGACGGTTCATGGGTTGGAGTTATTTCAATACCTGCGGGGAGACAGGACGATTTATATAGCCTTTTGAACAGGCTTACTAAAGGCAATGCTGAAACAAAATTTTTAAAGTGATATAAATGGATAAAAAAATAGTAATTCCCGGTGATTACCTATCTGACGATGTTAAAAATGCAAATGACGGAACATATGTTGAGGATGGCAAGGTATTTGCAGCTGTTTACGGTTTAGCTTCATTAAAAAACAACATCAAGGTAGTACCTCTGTCAGGAAGATATATCCCGAAACGCGGGGATATCGTGGTGGCTACAATCAGTGAGGTCACCCATTCAAACTGGATAGCTGATATTCGCTCACCTTATGATGGTCTTCTGCACATATCAGAATTCCCGAAACGCATTGATAATGATGATATGGCTAAACACCTTAATGTCGGGGAATCGGTAATGGCACTTGTAAAAGATGTCGACCCAATTATGAAAGTGGAGCTTACCCTGAACGACCGGCGTTTAGGGCGGATTGACGAGGGAAGGATTATCGAAGTCACACCTTCCAAGGTTCCGAGGATGATAGGACGCAGCGGTTCTATGATTACTCTTTTGAAAAACAACACGAACTGTAATGTCTTTGTGGGGCAAAACGGCAGGATATGGATTACAGGCAATGAAAAGGATATGGATTTTGCTGAAAAAGCCATAGCTAAAATCGAAAATGAAAGCCATGTTTCAGGCCTGACCGAGAGAATTACCAGCTTCCTGAAGAAAGAAAAAGGTGAGAATTTTGAGGAACCAGGGTATGAACCTGAAATTAAAGAAGAAATTGAAACAGGTGAGGAAGAAGGAAAAATAAAAGACACCCCTGCTGATGAAGAAACTGTAAAAGAGGATAAATCAGGAATTCTTGACGAACTGCTCGGGGATGAAGAATAATCAAATTTTTACGAGAGGAAAAATACAACGAAATGAAAGAGGATTTTTATGAGTAAACCAGAAAAATTTATTGAAGACGGAATTCGTCTTGACGGAAGGAAAATTGACGAATTAAGACCCATTAAATTCGAAGTGGGTATTTTAAACAGGGCAGACGGTTCATGTTATCTTGAAATGGGAGGAAATAAGGTAGTTGCTGCTGTGTACGGTCCTAGGGAGGTGCATCCCAGGCACATGCAGAAATCAACAACTGCAATTGTGAGATACAAGTATAATATGGCTTCGTTTTCAGTAGAGGACAGAAAACGTCCCGGACCTGACAGGAGAAGCACTGAGGTTTCAAAGGTGAGCAGGCAGGCTCTTGAACCTGTAATTTTTGTTGAGAAATACCCGCGATCTGTTATTGATATTTTCGTGGAGGTTTTACAGGCTGATGCCGGAACCCGTGCAGCAGGGATAAACGCTGCATCCGTGGCTCTGGCAGATGCTGGTATTCCAATGAAATGTCTTGTTTCTGCCTGCGCTGTCGGGAAAGTCGATGATACGCTTGTTCTTGACCTGAACAAGGACGAGGATAATTACGGGCAGGCTGACGTGCCTGTTGCGGTTACGCCTGGTGGTAACATCACCCTGCTCCAGATGGACGGGCATCTTACGAGTGATGAATTCAAGACCGGACTTGAGATGGCAAAGAAGGGATGTGCTGACATATACAAATTGCAAAAAGCCGCACTGATGGCAAAATACTCCGATGATACGGAGGGTGGCTCAAATGAGTAACGAAATTATATCTGAACTTCGCAAGGATTACATTTACAATCTTGCGATAAAAGAAGAGCGGGTTGACGGCAGGTCCTTTAAAGATTACAGGGAACTGACAATAGATACCGGTGTTATTGACAAGGCAGAGGGGTCGGCTCTGGTCAGGCTGGGAAATACGGAAGTGATAGTTGGGGTAAAAATACAGCCAGGCACTCCGTTCCCTGATACACCTGACAAGGGAGTCATAATCACCAGTCTTGAGCTTATCCCGCTGGCATCACCTGAATTCGAGTCAGGACCTCCGAGAGAGGATGCCATCGAGCTTGCAAGGGTTGTGGACAGGGGTATCCGCGAGTCAGGAGCCATTGACCTCTCCAAACTGTGCATTGAAGAGGGGGAAAAGGTCTGGATGGTGTTTATCGACGTTCACGTGCTCGATGACGGTGGTAATATCATGGACGCTGCTGCACTGGGTTCCATTGCAGCACTAATGACAGCTAAATTACCGGCAGAACGATATGACCTGGGCACTGATGGGGATGTTCCGATGCGGGATGTTCCTGTGGCGGTTACAGCGGCATTAATTGGCGGGTCGGTTGTACTTGACCCGACGAATGAAGAGGAAACAGTAGCAGGGACAAGAATGACCGTTATATCCAACCAGGATGGCGCCCTTTCAGGTATGCAAAAGAGCGGGGAAGCTCCCCTTACCACAGAACAGATGAATTATATAGTAGATATTGCTATTGAGAAAGCAAAAGAAATAAGAGAAAAATTTCTGGAGATATAATCATGGCAGTTACAAGAGCAAAAGGTAAGAAAAGCCGGTCTGCTGGCAGGTTCGGCGTCAGGTACGGCCGTAAGAACAGAAAACTCGTAGCTGATATTGAAGAGAAGATGCGTGCAGGGCATGCATGTTCAAAATGCGGCGCAAACAAACTCAAAAGAACAGCTACCGGTATCTGGAACTGTACCAAATGCGGATTCACGTTCGCGGGCGGTTCGTATGTACCCCGTACACCTGCACACGTGACGATGCTCAGGGCAGTCCAGAGCCATAAACAGAAAGCTCAGACGTTTTAATCAAAAATTCAGGTTTTAGATTATGGGCTATAAATGTTCTCGGTGTAAACGTATTGTTGAGATAGATTACCAGTATAGCGGTATCCGCTGTCCTTACTGCGGGCACCGTATCCTTCTTAAGGAAAGACCTGTGATTGTCAAGCGTGTCAAAGCCGAATGATAGTAACCACGGCACGCAAACCATCACAAAAGACACGGACATTCTGTAAGCGATTAAGCAAATTCACGGGCTGGAAATACGTTACGCGTGGAAAATCCAGCCTGTCAGCTTTTGAAGACGGGAATTTCCTGCTTGTGGGTGAAAACAGGGGAAACCCTGCGAATTTTAATTTTTTTCTAAATGGTGAGTGTTTTCTTTCAATCCGTGCAAATATTTCAATTGAAGCAGATATTTCACCCGGGCGGGAACCTGTTATTCAAGGTGATTCTGCGCTGGCACGCGCGCTGGCTGATGCCACAGGATTTAATACCGCGGGAGACTCTGACAGGATTATCTGTGTGGGCGATGAGCGTATCGAATTCATCCATAAAGAGGCTGCATTAATCGTACTGAAACTTATAGCAATAAGGGGCAAAGGATTTGCTTGATATATTCAAGAAAGAAGAGATTAAATCCCTGAATGATAGGATTTCAGAACTCGATGAAGAGAACAGGAAGCTATCACTCCAGCTTGGGAAAAGGGATGAGAAAACCCGGAAGGCTGTCGCCTCAAAACAGGTCGCCGAGCGTGAGTTAAATGAATGTGAACAGAGGCTTCGCTCCCTTGTGAAAGAAGTTGATGACCTCAGGAAAGAGAAAGAAAGCGGGGTAAGTTTCCGGTTTTCAGGGACACTTTTTGGGAAACGTCTGGACGAGGTTCTTTCCATTCTGGGTTCAATCGAGGCAAGATCAGCTTCACTGATTACAATTTATCTTGCAGATGGGGATAAACTTGAAAATGCAGCAAAGGATGTGGTATCAGAAATTGACGGGAGTGCCTTTTCCCTTATTGAAAAGATAGACTCTTCAACAGGCAAGGCGGTTTTTTATGACACGAATGGGATAGTAAGGCTTGTGCTTATCCCTGTTTTCCCGATACGGCATTCAGAAGCGTTTGCCGGGATGAAGTTCGACCTTGGGCTTATTGGGAAAAGCCCCACTTTCGAGAAAATCCTTGTGCTTGATACCCATGCAGGCGAGACGTTTATCGGGATTGTGGAAACGGGCGGTTTTTTAGAACACCAGATTGTGAGAAGCAGTGTTATGGGAAAACACTCAAAAGGCGGATGGAGCCAGAAACGGTTTGGGAAACTTATCGAGGAAGATTTGAGGCATCATGCAGATAAAGTGAGAGATTCCCTTGCCTGCATGCTAAAGAAACATGGGGATATAGAGTATGTTATCGCGGGAGGTGACGGGAGGCTTGCCAGTATGGTTCTTGAAGGATGTAACTATCCCGTGATTATGAAAAGCATGTCTCCTGTGGCTAAGGGGAATGTCGACCATGTCATGCGGGATGTTATGGCTGTGAGGTGGTACGGTGTATGATGAATTTTATAGTGTATGAAATACATCAAATAGAACATTGTATATACAGACAATTCGTTTAAATCTCAAAAAGGGACAGCTATATGAAAATATTCGAATTCAATAATAACGTGATAGATAGAGTTGTCAGTGAATTGGATAGGTCTGATGATTATATTCGCATAGCTGTTTTTCAGATACACAATCAACAAATATTCAATGTTTTAGAGAGAAAACTGAATGAAGGTGTCAGAGTTGAGATATTTACTTTACCTTATGACAGCATCAACGATGATGTTAGAGATGAAGTTACTGCAATGTTCCAAAGTATTGAAGAAAATGGTGCAACTCTCCATTTTTGCAAATGGAACGTTGGTGATCCAGAGAGAACAAACACTGCTGTTGGTAGATGGTATTCGTATCATGGAAAATTCATTGTTACCGATAAAAGTGCTATTGCATTATCAGCAAACTTCACTCAAACAGATGAATTCGATGCCATAATAATTTTTGAAAATGAAAGTGATAAAATTGAGGAGTACAACAATAAGTTTGATGAACTTATTGAATTGTTTATTAGAGATAATTCAGGGTATAATGGAATTATCCGACGAAAAATAATTGAAGCAGAAGATAATCCTTCTCTCTTCAAATTACCAAATATTATCGAAACTGAAACACATAGAAATCATTGGATTCAGCATTACCCTTCAACGATTTGTCCAAAAGATATACAAATAGAAAATAAATTGTATATAATACCCTTTGATTGTAGAGGGCGTGACTTTTTTATGTCAATAATTTCGGAAGCATCAGAGTTTGTATATATCTCAGCAGAAAGTTTTACAGACCCAGAGTTTTCATCTTTTTTAATTAAAATTCGATTAAAAGGAATCGATATCAAGATATTAAGTGGCGCAACAAGTATGGATTTTCAAGACAGAATGAATAACATGCTCCGTGAACTTTTATCTCAAGATATCGGAATTCGAACTATTGATAACCTTCATGCAAAACTTGTTATCACTGATAAATTTGTGGTTGTTAGTTCAATCAATCTAAACAATATTAGTCTTGGATTCCATAAAACGAAAAGATATTGGAGAGAAAATACAGAATCAATAGCAGTCTGCAATAACCCTGAAATTTTAAAAATGGCTAAAACACAGTATCTGGAGATTTATAATGATTGTTTAGATATTGAAGATAAATTAGCAGAAAAGATTGAGAATTATGTTGGTAAAATGTTTACCTCAAAATTTGATATTAGTTCAAAAAAAGAGGTTAAAACCCTTTTTGCACGATTAATTCTAAAAAAAGAACTTGAAGTGAAAAAATTTGTTTTTGAAATGGGTAAAATTACTTCAAGGTTAATTCGGGTTTTTAATACAAGAACGGTGGATAAAAGTGCTTTCCTTTCAGCATTGGTACTTTATTATTTATCTGAAAGAAAGCACGATTTTAATGATTTGAATGATAAATTAGCCATTCTGGATACTGAAATTAACTTAAATGAGCTACTTGAAGGATTGATTGATAATAATCTAATTGAGAGAGTGGACGATTTTTATAAAATTAGATTGGAATCATTATTTGGATGAAGGTTGTAATAATGAGAAGTGAAATAATACAAGCTGACTGTGAGCAGTTCCTTATACAAGACTCGTCTAAAATGTTTGATTTAACTTTTCTGGATCCCCCATTTAATCAAGGTAAAGCGTATCAGAGCCATGATGATGAAATGTCTGCATCCGAATACTGGGACTGGATGAAAAGAGTATGTAAATTAATTTATGATCATACTTCTGAGGGGGGTGCTATTTATTTTATGCAAAGAGAGAAAAACACCCAATTTGTGTTAGAAGCTTTAAAATCAACAGGTTGGATTTTTCAGAATTTGATTATTTGGAAGAAAAAATCTTCAGCGGTCCCCTCCAATTATCGGTTTGGTAAACATTATCAAATAATAGCCTTTGCTACTAAAGGAAATAGACCAAGAGTATTCAATAAATTGCGTATTGATCCTCCGTTGTTAGTCACAGAAAAATACAACCGTCCAAATGGCATGTTTGTGACTGATGTCTGGGATGATATTAGAGAATTGACATCTGGTTATTTTGCTGGAGATGAACCTTTAAGATTAAATAACGGTGACCGTTTTCATAAACAACAATCACCCATTCAATTACTTACTAGAATTATCCTCTCATCTTCAACTATAAATGATACTGTTTTTGATCCTTTTGCAGGTACGGGAACAACGTTAGTTGTTGCAAAACAATTACAACGTAATTCTCTTGGTATTGAAATTGATCCAGATAATGTTTCTATTATCAAAAAACGACTTTATGAAGTGAGGTACACTGATGATATATTAAAATATCGAGAAAGTTACTTACATACGGAAACGTTGGATGAGATTTGGCCGGTTTATTCAATAGATGAAATTAAAACAAAAATCGATGAAATAAATAGATTGGAAATTAATGCATATAATTCTAAAAGTGTTCAAACAAAACTTGCACTTCTTGAGAAACAGAAAAATTATTTGGTTAAACAAAATATTGAAGTATAATTAAATCTCCAATTAAACGCACATCAACCCCAAAAAACAGGCGTTCAATACAAAATGATTAAATACACATCTGGATAATTAAGGCTACCGTGCTCCGATAGTGTAGCAGGCCAATCATTCTGGCCTTTCAAGCCAGTGACCCGGGTTCAAATCCCGGTCGGAGCATTTGAAATTTTTTTTATACTCCTATCTCTTGGTGATGTTTTTGAATAAAAAATAGCATATCACCAATAGACCACAAAACCATCCTGCGACTGCTTATGCTTTTCAATTCACCCTGCCCACTTTTATTTAAATTTCTTCTTTGGGATAGCGCCTGAATTTTAGCATTTCAGGAGTTGTTCTGCGTTTTTTTAACTTACATCGATAAAAAAGTAGCACTACAAAGCAAAACATTTATACAGTTTCAATCAATCAGTTCAAGCCACTCCTCTCTCGTAATCCTGGCATCGTTCATTATTTTCCTTATCATCCCTTTTCCAATATCTTCGCCAGGATGCACAATGATCAATGTTGTTCTTCCATCAGGATGGCGCATGAACAAATGGCTTCCTTTTTGTCTGATAAGCGCAAACCAATCTTTTCAAGTGCTTTGATTACCTTCGTGGCTGGAAGAGGATTGATCTTCTCCATTTAGACTGCTACCCCGACCTTCTGGATGCCCGCAAATGTCTAATGATACTTCTTTAATGAGGTTCAGGGAAGACGATGCTGTGTGCTCTTGAGATCAAGTCTTTTGAGAAGGGGACTGCTGTTGAGGATGTTTTGAATTTAGATTGATTTCATCATTGTCTTTTGATCCGATTCAGGCGTAAAAAAACTTATTCAGGATATGATTTGAAATAGAATTGTGCCGATAACTTTAATATCAATTTAAACAATTGTTTTAATTATGCCTACTACTATTACAATAAATAAGAGAACGAAAGAAAGGTTATCAGATTATAAGTTTGGTGATTGGACATTTGACAATGTTCTAAATATGCTTATGGACAAGGTGTCAATTGAGGATATAAGCGAGGAACATATTAAAGAACATTACCGCCGTCTTGCAGATTTTAAAGGGATTTCAAAAGAGGAATTTAAATCCCGGATGAAGGAAAGAAATTCAAGTGGAAGTTGATATAGTTGAGTAAAGACACAACTCCATTCGAAGTTCTTATCGATGAAAGAGTTGAAAAAGATTTAGAAAAAGTTCCGAAGTATATTGTTAAGAAATTTATAAAACTGCTTGATGAATTTGAGAATAATCCTATTCGACCAAGATCTGGTTTTGATATAAAGCCCATGGAAGGATATCCAAGTAATACATATCGATTAAGAATTGGTGATTATCGGGTTCTTTATGCTGTCGATAATGAGGTTAAGATAGTCAGGATAACATCAGTCCAGCATAGAGGAGATGCATATAAATAAAAGGTTTGCATCTCATTTCGCCAATATCCACTTCATCAAATCCCATTTACAAGTCATTGACCGCTGTCTGAAGAACGGGGCATCCCGGTGCGGGTGCATGAGGATTTCTAACGCCTGTTGTTGCTTGAGAATGTATAGAAAAAAGGGGCACGAAAATTACATGGATTTATATGTTTCATGCTCTTTGCGCTTTTTGCAGGTGGATTCAGGCACTAAGGAAAATATTTTGGGTGATTGAATTCAATCTCAACCCGCCCTTTTATTCGTTGTAAAAAATCTTTATCGTCCAGAGTTACAAGGACTGCATGATGCTTTAACGCTGTTTCAAGATAAATAGAGTCCAGCGCATAAGTGCCGTATAACGCCCCCGTGTATCCCGCGCAGGCGCAGAAATGGTCATCGCATATTTCCCATATAGAAACCATCTGCAGGAGGTTGTTCTCCTGAGTCTTTCCTGCCTCCATCCCCAGGTATTTTGTAATGTTCCGTACAATCTCGGTCAAACAGATTGTGGGTTCAATGAGATAGAATTCGCCATCAACAACCGCCTGTATCACTCGCTTGCAATCAGAAGAATATTGTTCATCCCCTTTTGTTGAGGCGATAAAAACATTTGCATCAATACAAATTGGTTTCATTCATTATGTATCCTGTCCTTTTTTATCATATCAAGGACAGAAGGAGCTGTTTTTGGCCATTTTTTTTCGAGTTTCTTAGCTTCAGCAAGCCATGCTTTTGCTGCCTTTCTTGTCTCATCTTCCTTTGTGCTGCTACCGCTTTCGAGAACCATTTTCCTGAGGTTGTGTATCTGTTCGTCTATAGACGTAATCATCTCGATTAGTTCTCCATTTGCCATGATACTTAGTTCTCTTTTCTTGGTTTAAATATTTGCTTTTGAGGTGCACTTGCCAGCTATAATTTTAAACCCGGCTTTTTCCAATTTCCATAAACTGCATGTTTTGCGGGATTGATTACACAATTCAAGTGGTTTTCCAGAAACATTAGATATTAACTGTAAACGTCCCCTCTTTTTCCCTTCTTTCATAACAATAATTGCATCCTCT
>JACUTP010000130.1 GCA_014859785.1 Candidatus Methanoperedentaceae archaeon
AGCCACAAATCTCAACTGCGCCTGGGGTGCCTTCGTTGGTTCGCCTATACCAAATGCGAACACAGCCATAACGGCTGCTATTATCACGGTGATAACTACCATCAGGATAACACCGATGACCGGTGACACCGCTTCTTCATTTCTCATATTTTTCATATTTTTTTATTCCTCCAGATTCTGGCATCATTATTCCACCCGTGAAATAAGATGTCTAACATTTATGACGTCATTAATAGTATTTATATTTTATCTAAATCAATAGATAATAATAATAACTATCATAATAAGCATGTAATTTATAATAAGATATATTTAAGTAAATTTAATCATCCGGGAAAAAAGCAGCCTTCCGATATTATTTATTCAAACAGGTTGTCTTGGTTTTCTGGCACTGGCAGGAACATCATACATACCCACCTCATGGAATACCATTTCGTTTGAAAAGACAACCAGTCCTTTATCAGTTATCTCGTAAGGACGGTACAACCTGTCATGCCGTATCCTCCTCATTTTAACTACTCTTGTCATCAATTTAATACTTGTATCGAACTCGTTTTGCTGCAAAAGTATCACGCCGTCAGACGAATATTCCACAATCCCGTCTTTTGAATGCAAAGTGTTGTCCGCATTCACTTCAGCCGTGAATAACGCAGTGATACCCGCTTTTTTTATAGCTTTGATCAGACCCACAAGCCTGATGCGCCTTTCTGTGGCATCATCGAAGATCATGGAAAAGAGCGTGATAGAATCTATAACAAGCCTTTTTGTCCCGAAAGTTTTTATGATACCGGGAAGCTCACTTTTTATCTGTCTGGCAGTAGCTTTCATGTCTGAAATATCAAGTTTCAAAAGCGCCAGTTTATTTTCTTTGATATATTTCTCCATGTCCCACCCGTATGCCTTTGCAGTGGCAATGATGGATTCTTTATCCTCTTCAATAGTGATATAGAGTCCGGGCTCATTTTTTAGCAGTCCTTCCATGATGTACTGCAATACCATTGTAGTCTTGCCAGTACCTGAATCTCCAATAACCACGACAACATGACCTTCAGGAAAACCGCCCCGTAGCATTTCATCGAGTCCTTCTATACCTGAGGATACCCGCTGGATCAATTTAGATGATCTTTCTAACATTTGATACTTCTAATCCGACATCATAGGTTATCTGTGTTTCGAACTTTGCGATCTTATTCTGTTCAAGCTGCGGTATAAGTCCCCGGAATTTTGAGATATAAAGGTTCCGGCGCATCTTTACCGAACCTTTGTCGAACCATTCAAAAACGAGCACCCCGTCCACAGCATCATTGATGGTCTCTTGCATCTGTTTTTCAAGTATATTCGAGCTGAGTAACAGATATATTAAGCCGTTCCAGGTTTTTGAAATATTCACAAGCCCTTTTAAGAACATTACTATATCATTCTTGCTCAGGTAATCTGTTTCATTAACCATAAGGTCGGTCAATGAATCAATGATCACCATGTTATTTCTGGCATTCTCACTTATGAACTCTGAGAGTTCCTCAAGGATGTTCTTATCAGAGCTGTTATCGAATTCCATGATCCCTTTCTCAGCAGACCACAGATTCTGGGCAATGCTGTTACGGAAATATGTATCCGACAGCTCTTTAAAGACCAGCCCGTTATTGATAGCATTATAAAAACCTTTGTGGAAAGCATGGGCATTCTCCATCAGGATATCATCTTTGGATTTTGAAATTGAGATATAGCATATCTTATCAGGGAGAGTGATGGTGGCAGCAATCCCATCTTCCCCGTGTTCCTTATGTTTCTTCTTTACAGGACTTTGAATATCCTGTCCTGATTTCATCTGGCTGATGTAATAAATAGACGTGTAGATGAATTCTCTCGCACCTGCGCCCACATCTTCAAGCAGGAGTATTACAGAACCAACAGGAAAACCTTCGTTGATGTTAATATCGAACGTTTTTATACCTGAAGGTATCTTGCTGAGTTTCATTTTAGTCCTTTGTATATATATTTAGGGGCAATAAACCTATCTCTATCCCTGTCATGCCATTCCAGAAGGAACAGGACTGCATGAAAATGGTTTAAATTTTTGAGTGGATGATGAATATTTGATCAGGGTAAAGGAGCCTGGCGGTAATATCATCATGCCCAAAACAGCAGAATCGGGGATTTACAGGGTTTCTTTTGAGGTTAAAAGATAAATTTAAATACAGGTATGTTTTAATTAATAATTGTGTAGAAATAAATGAATAGTCACAGGAAAAGTCTGTTCAGGAATTTCGGAAAGAATTGAAAAAAGGGGGTTCGACAAATGGAAGTCTGGAACTGGATACAGCCGGTTGACAGGATATGGAAAGTAATTTCTGATGCTGACCGTGGAACAATACTGGTATACAATGAAAAAAACGAACTTGTTCTTGAGAAAAAAGGACTGAGCAAGGATGCTGTTGCTCTAATAGAAGATAACTTCTTCAAATATGTCGCAGACAAACTGGTAAAGAAAAAACAAGAAACAAATTACAACCCAATGTATGCATAATTATCTGGGTACCGTAAAACACCCGAAATAGAGGCACTCTTCGCGCGGGATTTGCGGGATATCCATATTACCGTCTGTAAACCTGATATCTGCACCCCTGATAAGAACAACAGGAATGCTCTCGCCTGCCTCTCCCATAACAAGCTGCGCCGCTGATACAAGGTTATCGGCAGTGGCACACCGTGTTATCCTCAGGGGTTTCCCGAAAAGGTCTCTCCTGCCCCGTGCATCTTCAACCGGCTCAATACCGGCACACCCCAGGGCTATACCCACGCAGCCAAGGCGCAGGGGCTGTGTCCTGCTGTCCCCGATAATCACGGCAAGGTTGCAGCCGTATTCTGACATCAGCTTTTCCCTTATTAAGGATGCGCTTTTTTTAGGGTCACGGGGCAGCAGCGAAACACATCCCTCAGGCACGTTTGAGGTGTCAATACCGGCACTGGGGGATAACACGCCTTTTGTAATCGTGACAACAACGCCCTGAATCCCCCCAATTATCTCATCGGATTCCCTCAGTATGAGTTCCATTTTCCTGGGGTCGTTCTGGTACAGTGTTGAAAGTTCCTTTGCTTCTTCTGACGCTATGACATCCTCAAGGTCAACCACCCTGCCTTCAGCAGTAGCAACCGCAGATTCCGCAAAAATGAATATATCATTTTCTTGTGGTGTCATGCCCGCCTGTTTCATTGCATCGCACAGCACCGCTGTTATATCATCGCCCGGTAATATAAGGGGGGTTTTGATACCAATTAATTGCATGTTTACCGAAACATACCGGTATCTGCTTCTTCGTCTTCCTTAACTATAATCTTGTTATAGGCATCCTTGAAGTCCTGCATGTTTACAGCCTTGCCTTTACGCCTGATAACAAACATGCCTGCCTCTGTTACAATTGCTTTAAGGTCAGCTCCGCTCAACCCGTCTGTCATCCCGGTAAGTGTATCTATATCTACACCCTCAAGTTTCATCTTCCGTGAGTGAATAGTCAGGATTTCCTTCCTTCCTTTTGCATCAGGCAGGGGTATTTCTATTATCCTGTCAAACCTTCCGGGGCGCAATATTGCAGGGTCAAGAAGGTCAATACGGTTTGTCGCCGCAACGATTTTCACATCCCCGCGTTCATTGAATCCATCCAATTCCGCGAGAAGCTGTACCATTGTCCTGTTGACTTCAGAAGAACCTGTCGTACCGTCATATGTCCGTCTGCTTGCGACTGCATCTATCTCATCAATAAAAACGATACTCGGGGCTTTATCCCTGGCAATGTCAAACACGTCCCTGACAAGGCGCGCCCCTTCACCGATATATTTCTGGACAAGCTCGCTTGCACTCATCCTGATAAAAGTTGCTTTTGCCCTGTTTGCAACGGCTTTTGCGATAAGGGTCTTGCCAGTACCCGGAGGTCCGTAAAGCAGGATGCCATGAGGTGGTTCAATACCCACATCACTGAAAAGTTCAGGATTTGTAAGCGGAAGTTCAAGCGTCTCGACAACCTCCTTAATTTCCTCATCCAGTCCTCCAATCATACTGTAATCTATATCCGGCGCTTCAATCAGTTCCATTACACGCGCCCTTA
The DNA here is from genome assembly GCA_014859785.1 of Candidatus Methanoperedentaceae archaeon. Classification (GTDB taxonomy): domain Archaea; phylum Halobacteriota; class Methanosarcinia; order Methanosarcinales; family Methanoperedenaceae; genus Methanoperedens_A. The sequence continues at coordinate 4,104 of JACUTP010000130.1, forward strand.
CATCCGCCGATTTTGACAGGGGTTTGACAATTGCCAGGTTATTTGTAACCGCAACCCTGGCACCTGTTTCTATCTGGTCTTTCATATTATCGGGAATCCTGGTAACAATTTCCTGGTTGCTTCCGTGCTGTCTCAGGAGAACCATATCATCGATAAGTTCCACAACGCTGCATATGAAAAGGGGCGGTTTCTTGAGCTGTTCAATCTGTTTCTGGTAATTCTGGATACTCTGGACATACTTGTTGTTCAGTACGGCTGCTTCGAGGAGCTTCGAATGCATATCTTCCATCTGTTTTTTCAGCGAATTAATCGTTTCCTGCAGTTCCTGTATTATCGTATCGCTATCTTTATGTATCGTATTCCCGGTAGCCGTGGTTTTTGCAATAGCCTCTTCCATATTAGGTGTATTGCTTGCTTATAACATATAAATATTAGGTGCATAGGTTTAATATCTTAAAGCCAAATTTAACCTCCCAATGAGGATTATTGCTTTTGTAGGAATGCCGGCTTCCGGGAAATCCGAAGCCTCGGCAATCGCCAGGAGCCTTGGCATCCCTGTAGTTAACATGGGTGATGTTGTAAGGGAAGAGGCAGCAAAACGCGGACTTGCTCCCACTGATGGGAATATTGGCGGGACAGGTACGATGCTTCGCAAGAAAGAGGGCATGGACGCTATTGCGCAGCGGTGCGTTCCCAGAATCCGAAAACTTGATTCGCGAATTGTGGTAATTGACGGAATACGGAATATTGATGAAATCAGCCATTTCAAGGAACAGTTCGGAAGCGATTTCATGCTGGTAGCCATCCATACACCGCCCGGTCTCAGGCTCAAACGGGTTCAAAACCGCGGGCGTTCGGATGATATGGAAAGTATGGGGGAACTTGAACAGCGGGATGAACGTGAAAAAGGCTGGGGACTGGATAAAGCCATTGAAATGGCTGACATCACTATTGAGAACACCTCTTCACTTGAAGACTTCCAGAGTAAAATAAAAAAACTGTTCAGGATGTCATGAGTTTTGAAGTTTTTGGTGAAATCAAGAAAGCCTACGGCAAAATTATTGGCACCGAACTGATACGAACTCAAAAC
>JACUTP010000131.1 GCA_014859785.1 Candidatus Methanoperedentaceae archaeon
TAAGGAGGAAAAAATGAAACGATACTATCTTATTGCTGGTTTCTTTATGGTGGCAGCTTTAATGGCATCATACTGGACTGACATCCAGAATGGTTATGTGGAACTGCAAAAAAACAATACAAATTTACCGTACATACTAGACATGGAAGCAGATAATGGTCTGCCGGATTTTGCCCAGAAGACCGTCCGTGTCGAGGAGGCATATATATTTGCCATGGAGAACCAGGAGCTTGTAATGTACATCTCCTGTTATTGCGGGTGCGCCAATATGCAGCATTCTGACAAACTTATTGAGCACAAAAGCCTGAAAGAGTGTTACATCAAACCTGACGGCAGTTTTGAGCCGCATGCTTCTTCATGTAAGCTGTGCAATGACATAACGCTTGAAGTAAAGGAACTCATCGGGCAGGGTTATTCGTTAAAAGAGTCCAGGATTATCATAGACGAGAAGTATTCGGGACGGGGCGTAGGGACAGATACACCCCTTCCCCCCTGAGCTGGTTTTACACCTGCCGTAAAGTACATATAAGTTTACACACAATGTAAAGTTAATCGATTGCAGAGGATGGTTAAATGAAACATAAATTCGTAATTATTGGCGCCAGTATACTGGTGGTTATTGCTCTTGTATCCGGATGCCTGGATAAAACCGGAGGAAGTGATGCAACAGGGAACATTGACTATTCGACACCACAGACAAACAATGAGGGAGGAATTTCAATAACAGTTTCCTACTTAGCCGGGATAACTGATGCGACAGCATTTGAAATAGAGGTGACTGCACACCAGGACTATAACGATGACTTCGGGAAAAATTCATTCCTCAGGGGTGCAGGTGGAAAGAAATACCAGCCGCTTTCTTATGAAGGCAGCAGGGGACATCATGCAGAAGGAATACTCAGGTTCCCGAAAATAGACGACACGAGATTTGAACTGGTAATCCAGGACGTTGCAGGTGTGGAAGAAAGGGTATTCACATGGTAAGAATAACAACCGGCTAATCAGCCTGTCAGGAGTTATATGAGAAAAGAAGTTTACGCGTTCTTAATTATTGCGGCTGTCCTGATAGCAGCTTTTTCATATTACACGTACTACACAGGAGCAGGGAAAAGTATCTTTCCTGAAACAATTGGCGATATGAATCTTGCAAGGTATGATACCGGGGAGGTTGCAGCGCAGGAGATTAAGAATATGTACGGGCTAAAGGACATACCCTTCGGTAAAGGATACACTGCTGTGTACACCGGACGAAACGGCAGCATGCTTGTCAGGATGGTTGAAGCCGGGGACCACAACATCGCAAACGATGCCTTCAATGCCATGAACCTCATGCTCGGGTCAGCAGGTGGTCATGCGGCTCATGAGTACTCGGGTGATGTGGGTTCAGGGTCTGAAACGAGGGAAAGGGCAAAAGATTCCGGATTTACACAGGAAGAGGAAACAACCAGGCCTGAGAAGGTGGATTTTATAGATTTTACGAAACCTGACGTCTTCATGATAAAAGATGGAAGCATGTACAACTATTATTATCTTAAGATGAACTATAAAACAGGGCGCGTGTACTGGATAACCTTTGATTATCCTGATGCAGGGTATCAGAGGGCGATGGTGAGACAGGCGATATTTAAAATATGAGGGAATATGAAGAAAAACAAACCGGAATTATACCTTGCAATATTCGTTGTTGCAGTAATCGTATCAACTGCATTCATTTATTTCCAGACGCAGGAAAAAACTGACTACGGCATATTCCCTGAAAAACTGGATGATATGAACATCGTCCTGTACAGGGAAGGGGAGGTTGCAATATCTGAGGTCGGGAACCTGCACGGTGGCAGTGTTGTGCCAGAAAATGCCTATATTGCATTATACAGGAGCAATGGCGGCAATACAGCTAAATTCTGGGTCTCTGAATCAAGAAGCAGTGAACAGGCAGAATCACAGGTTGCAGCTATGAACGCCATTGTCGGGAAAACCGGTATGTTCAGCGAGTCCACACCAATGACAATCGGAGGAGTGAGGGTTTATTTTGTTACAGGGCAGCCGCAACTCGGTCTGTATCATTACTTCTATTCCAGTGACAGGAGGGTTTTCTGGATACAGGTAGATAACCCTGATAAAGCTTACAGGGAGAGCTTTGTGAAAGAAGCCATAAACCGGATTTAACACAATGAAGCACAGTTTATTACCATGAGAAAAATTTTCAGTGACCTTATTGCATTTGGATTTTTTATACTCGTGATTTTAGCGCTCTTCTCAGGAGTTTCTATGCTGCTTGGCAACGAAAAATCCGGAAATGCTGATGAAAGTGGCGGGCATCATGGTTCCGCAGAGTATGCTTACAGCAACTGGGGTGCGGCGCTGCTCAGCATTGGGCTTTTCTCCTTTTTTGCTCTCAGCTTCCTTACTCCATTGAAAAAACAAAACTGGCGAACCCTGGGAGTGTATGAAGCGTTCATAATAGCACTGTTCTCGGAGATGTACGGCTTCCCGCTGACGATATACGTACTCTCCTCGGTGTTTGGTGTGCAGTTCTCACTCGGGCATGTACAGGGACACCTGCTGGGCGTATTTTTAGCAGGTACCGGTATCATGGGTACTGAGAGTGCCTGGGCGTTTGTGATGGCTGTAAGCAGCATCGCCATCTTCTTCGGACTCTTCCTTATGTCAAAAGGCTGGAGCAGGATACACTCGGCAAAAGGAGAACTGGTTACTGACGGCATTTACAGGTATGTAAGGCATCCCCAGTATCTCGGACTTATTATAATAACCATCGGAATGCTTATCCAGTGGCCTACTTTTATAACTCTTGCCATGTGGCCTCTCCTTATTACAATGTATTATAAGCTTGCAAAAAGGGAGGAAGTGGAAGCAACCCTGGCTTTTGGGGAAATATATGGGGATTATAAACAGCGAACACCCATGTTCATACCTTCACTGTCCTTCAAATAATAATCCAGGCAAACACGACTATTAGCCCGATGGCTATTGTGCCTTTCATGGCGGCTCTCATGTCATACCTGAGCATGTGTCGTTTTAGAAATTTAAACCGGAAACCAGTTAATAAATCAGGATAATGTATCCAGTAGAGGTGGAAATATTGAAGATTACAAAGTTAAAGAAAATCTCAAGAGGAGCATGCAAATGCCACTCTTCCTGCACTTAAAATTGTAGTGTCAAAGTGATGTTGGGAAAGCAAAGAACGCTGCATGCGGCTGTTCATGCCGGCTCACAGACCAGGGCTTAGAATACCATATCGATGGAAACAGTAATAAAGAAGCGGTTGAAAAAGCTGATGTCGCTGTTCTCTCGGTTCCATACGAAGCTGCGTTAAGTCTTATCGAGTGTCTTCGTCCGGTCCTGAAGAACCCTATCCTTAATTTCATCATCTTTGCCCTTCCCGGTAAGCCATGCTTTTTTACTGTAATAGCCAAGGGGATGCGAGATCCGCTCACATACCGAATCCTTGCCGATACAGTTTCCGTAGGTCAGCATTGTAGAACAGGATGGTGATTTATATGCTGTTCCGGTTGCACCTTGAATATGCATGACCTGATAACGCGTTTTTTCCTCATCAAAATCCGGTGATACATTGAACAGGTCAATTATCCCGTCAACATTCATACCAATATTCAGCAAAAAGGACGTCAGGGCAAAACGCATCGTGTGCGTGAGATTAACACCTGAGCTTGCACCGGAAAGTGCATGAACAACACAGGGAGGAAAACAATCAGGCATTATTTCCTTAAATCCATCAATACTGAACTCTGTCCTCCTGGCTTCCATTTCACCGCGTATCTCCAGGATGGCATCCTCAAGAACAGTACATATCCCTGGCGGGACGTCGGCTGGAAGGTTTGATTCAATCCTTTTCCTGGCAGCTTCTTCCATTATCCTGGCAAATTCTTTGTTTGAAATCTGAACCGTGCCATGGTCCATATTCCTGTTAATCAGTTTCCACCCGGGTTCACGAACAGCAAAGCGAACATAGTCCGTAAAATGAATGCCGGAAATGTGCTCACCGATCGTAATGTCAATATTGAAATCCGAAGCTAACTCCTTCAACGAAGCGAGAGATAGGTTCTTAAAAAGTTCATGGGCAGATTTTGCCTCGGCAAGTGAGTATCGCCTGGTAAGAAATGTATCATTTATACATGAAACAAGTATCCTTGCGACAGGATATGACAGGAGTTCCATTTTTGCATCAGTTTCATCTGAAATGTCGGGTTTTGCTATGCCGTCACCCATTGCCTGAAGTACACGCTCTTTTCCCCGCACCCTCACTCCTTCAAAAGCCAGCTCTGAAAAAAGCTCATCAAGCTGGAAATCCAGACCTTCTACATACCTCAAGGCACAATTGGTAAAAGGAAAGTTTGCGAAATCGAGAACATCCATACCTATTCGGTTTCAACACGTGGCGCCAGCATGTAGCTAACTTCACCATGCCCATCGGCTATTTTTATTTTAAGTTTCAAAGGATAATCCTTTCCTATATCTATAGTGACTTCAGGGGCTTTGCCTGCAACTTTACTGATATCCGTCAGGTAATCGAGCGAAAACAATGACCGCGCATCACCTGAGCTCATGTCTATTAGCTGGTCTTTTGCCATCTCGACACGTACCTTGTCAGTATCACCTTCTGCCTCCATGAAAAAAATATCACCATTGGCGCCCATGTACATGTAGTCGCTGACCTTTTCAGCTGCTTTTACTGCACGTTTTATATCCTCGCCCCGGATAACAATCCGTACAGGAAGGTCAAGAGTTGGTACTTTTGGTTCTTTCCTTATTGATGAAGGGTCAAGCAATGACATTGTGTAGGAAAGACCTCGCATCTGGATAACGAGTTTATGGGTGTTCTCATCAAGTTCAAGTTCGATATTATCTGTTTTATCAGCCATATCCATGATGCTGCTAAGTTTTGCCAGGTCAATACCGAGTTCACCCTCTGATGCCTCGAATGAGTCGAAAGCGTCTTTTGAAAGCTCGAAACTCACCATGGCAACATTAGCAGGGTCAACGGCTTTCACGGAAATACCATCAGGAGTAATCCTGAATTTTGCTTCATCCACAAGTGCGGATATTGATTCTACTGAGTCCTTGAGTTTTTCTGCTCCAATTACTGCCTTAAACATTTTAAGCCTCCTCTGTTTATTATAATCAAAGATATTTATAAGTTATTCTATCTT
>JACUTP010000132.1 GCA_014859785.1 Candidatus Methanoperedentaceae archaeon
CAAGGGGATAAGAAAATGCGTTTATACTTTCCTATACGTGTATTAAAGATTTCGACTTCCAGATATCGAACTTATTACGTGTGATAAGATATAGGCAAATTCTGTTTTTTAGTTATAGTTCATAATGGCTAAATATATACATTAAAAATATCAACACAGCTATTGAAAATACTTAAAATTCAAAAAGGTAGGAAGGTAAAAATGAGAAATAGACTGATTGGGCTGGCTGTAATAACCCTTATATTAACAGGAATCCCCGCAATAGCAGATGCGCAGAAGAATGAGGTAAAGGACAATGCCTGCGTAGACTGCCACACAATAACAGGTGCCACAAAGGGAATCATAAATGACTGGAGCATGAGCAAGCATGCTGCAAATAATGTGACATGCGATAAATGCCATTCAGCAGAAGCGGGGGATAAGGATTCGTTCGTTCATAACGGTTTTCTAATCACCAGGACCGTATCGCCCAGGGACTGCAGCAAATGCCATCCTGACCAGGTGAAACAGTTCAATGCTTCGAAACACAGCCTGGGCTGGACCAAGATGGAGGCTACGTCGCGGTATAAAGCAATCCCAGAGGAGCTGCGGGCAAGCATGTGCGAAGGATGCCACAACATCGGAAAGGTGTATGCAGATGGCTCGGCTGGAAAGTGCGACTCATGCCACACAAGGCACCTGTTCAACGCGGAAGAGGCACGCCAGCCAGAGGCATGCGCGACCTGCCACATGGGACTTGACCATGATCAGATAGAATACTACAGAACATCAAAGCACGGAGTAATCACAGGTCTTGATCGAAATACCACGCGTGCACCTACCTGTGTTACATGCCATGCTGATGGGGGAACGCATGATGTTAGCCAGGGGATCACATTAGGTACGGTATCGCAGGGTGCCTTTATAAGCGACAGGAACAGCGGCAATGATTATGTCACTGACCAGTACGGGATAGTGCAGAGGTCAATAACCCGGGAAGATTTCAATGCCGGAAGAGCCAGCATGCTATCAATTTGTTCGCGCTGCCACTCGGAGTCGTTTGCGCGGGATGTACTTGAGGGGGCAGATGAGATAAAGAGGCAGTCAGATGCAAAGGTAGGTGAAGCTATTAAGATCATAAGTGATCTTTACAATGATGGACTGCTTGATCCCATGCCTGAAAACAGGCCGCTAAACCCTGTGACAGGGAATAAACTCACGCTGACAGGACACCAGACCTACTCCAATACCTCTGGAATAGAGGCCGAGTTCTTTGAGATGTACAAGTACGCACTCATACATGCATGGAAAGGGGCCTACCACATGAACCCGGATTACGCCCACTGGTACGGCTGGGCGCAGCTCAACCTCGATCTGGATAAGATAAAAGCTGAGGACAGGAGACTGCGCAGGTTAGCGGCTCTTGAGAATGCGGAGAAGACAGGTGGAGCAAAAGCTACGCCGGGATTTGAGGGAATTGCAGCGTTCGTGGCGCTGATAGTACTGGCGTCGCTGGTATTGCTTAGAAAAAGACGATGAGAAATAAAAAGGCGAATACATGATAGAAGATAAAATTTCCGGCAGATTGGATCTTAGAGGAGTAATGTGTCCTATTAATCTGGTCCAGATCAAGCTGAAAATGAAAGAGATTGAAAATAATAGCATTTTAGAAATAGTTCTTGATTATGGAGAAACGGTGCAAAATGTGCCGCGATCGATGAAAGAAGAAGGTCACAGGATAGTTGAAGTTGAAAAACTTCCCGACGGCTGCTATAAACTTCTGGTAAGAAAAGGTGCGGGTGTCTGGGATGGTAGATAAGCTCATAAAAGACAGGGGCAATAGAGTAAAAATAGATACGGAAGTTGAAGGTAAAACCGGGGAAGTAGATTTTGATACTCTAAAATCCGGTGGTCTGATCAAGCAACGGCAGAAGGATTTGTTCACGGTCAGACTTCGCTGTCCTGGCGGGAGGGTCCCGCTCTCAAAACTTGAGAAAATCTTAGAAGTGGCAAAAAAATACGCCGGGGACTACGTACACCTTTCCGTAAGGCAGTCTATCGAACTGCCTTACGTTAATTTTCACGATTTTAAAAAACTGAATGAAGAACTGCTGGAAGCAGATCAGAAAATAGCATCATGCGGCAGGCGGATAAGGGTGCCTACAGCATGCTCCGGTTGCGAGTATAATCCAAATGGCATTATGGATACGCAAAAAATGGCGGAACTTGTAAATGGAAGATTCTTTGCCCACCCAGTGCCTCATAAATTTAAAATTTCATTCTCCGGATGCCCTATAGATTGCGCCCGTACTTCTGAGAATGATCTTGGCTTCCAGGGTGCTGTCAAACCTGAATGGGTTGATGCGCTATGTATTGGATGCCGCATATGTGCTACTGCCTGTAAAGAAGGAGCGATAGAGAGCAGTCCGGAGAACGGAAAACCCATATTTCACCCTCAGAAATGCCTCTATTGCGGAGATTGCATCAGTTCGTGCCCAACTGATTCATGGCAGGAGGAGAGAAAAGGCTGGATAATCCGCGTCGGAGGGAAGCATGGAAGACATCCCGTTTTAGGTCACAAAATCGCTGAGTTCGTGAGCGATGAAGATATACCGGAATTCATTGAAACGATCATAAAATGGTATGAAAAGGCGGGAAAAGAATGCGGGAATATGCGGATCGGAGATGTTCTCAGAATGCCTGAACAATGGGCTGATTTCATAAGCGATTTAAGGATTAAATTCGACGGAAAACTGCTCCCGAATCCAAAACCGCCATATAAAAACGAGATACACTTTGAGTGAGGGTTATGTACAGAGCCAAAGCGTATAAAAATCAGGATAGATTCATCCTGCACCTCTTTAGCGACGGAATAAAATGGGAGGCAGATAAGTTAACGGTGTTATCAAACCTGATGGAACGGTACAGCATACCTTTTCTACACATACCGGTTGGAAAAGTATTATTTGAAGTAAAAAATATCCCGCTTGATGATATACACTCAATTCTTCTTGAATTGGAGAGATATGGTTTTGCTGTGAGTTCTGAGAGACAGCACAGAGGCGGGAAATGATAATAGATGCGCATAACCATGTAGGTGGACCGGATAAAGGCGATGGAGAAAAGCAATCTCCCGGAGAGATAGTTGCTGAAATGGACCGGCTTGGAATAGATCGGGCAGTTATATTCCCTTTCAATGAGGTACAGCCTGGCGTGTCTTTTTCTTTAGCAAACAACAGGATTGCAGATGCTATCAGGGAATATCCTGACAGGCTGGTCGGCTTTGCACGGCTTGACCCTGATTATGGTGAAAATGCTATTGAAGAGTTAAGACGGGATATCAGGATCGGACTTGCTGGCTTAAAGCTGCATCCCTCAAGCCAGAGTTTTTCTCTCAGGGATGAGTACCTGAGAGAGATAATCAAAGAGGCTGCAAAATACAATGTTCCTATCATCTTTGACTCAGGTAAAAAGGAATCGCCTCCTGACCAGTTCGGAGAATTGGCAGAATTATTTCCTGAAGCCAGGCTCATCATGGCACACATGTATGGAAATTTTCTTGAAGTTGCAAAGAAGAATCAGAACATATATCTCCAGACGACCGGCATGTTCAAGCTGGAAGTAATCCAGGGAGCGGTGGAGACCCTGGGCGCAGAAAGGATTATAATGGGGTCGGATTCCCCATATATCAGTATGGAGCGGGAGATTGGAAAAATAAGGTCGCTTAATATATCCCCGGTAGAAAAGGAACTTATCATGGGAGAGAACATGAGAGCGCTATTACGGTTGTGAGGGTAATGCAAGAGATAGAACTTGAGAGCGAAGATTTAGAAGCTGCTTTGAGGGAACTGCGCCAGTACATTGATATCACTGAGGATGATCTAAAAAAGATATACGCGGTCGCAATAAAGCATGCAAAAGAGAGGCTTGCCCTCAAGGCTCCTGTTAGCGATGTTATGACTAAGAATGTTATATCTGTTAAAAAAGATGCCAATCTTCACGAAGTGGCAAGAATCCTTTCGGAAAACAAGATCAGTGGAGTGCCGGTTGTGGATGACAGGAACCATGTGATCGGTATCGTCACAGAAGCCGATATTCTTTATATGGCAGGTATGAAAAGAGGGCATACGTTCAAAGATATACTTAGGCATATCATCAGTGAGCCGCATCCAGGGCATAGAAATGGGAATACGGTAGAGGACATAATGACCTCACCGGCAATAACAGCAAAACCTGATACAGATATAAGAGAAGTATCAAGGATTCTGGATGAGAAAAGAATCAAAAGGCTCCCTGTTGTGGATGATGAGAATAGACTTATAGGGATCATATCGAGGGCAAACATAGTACGATTTATGGGGGAGAGATGAGGGCATATCTGCTAAAGATGAAAGGTGGTGCAAGAAGCCCGCCCGGAGTTGGATTTACGGAAGTGATGTGGTCATGGCTTGGCTCGGTGATTGGCATCGCAGCCATTGGATATCTTTCTTCGATATATTTTGAACCAAGGGATTTAACTTTAATAATAGGCTCATTCGGTGCATCGGCTGTTCTTGTTTATGCTGCGATTAAAAGTCCTCTGGCTCAACCAAGGAACTTGATAGGTGGTCATGTAATATCGGGATTTGTTGGCGTTTTATGTTATCAATTATTTGGGATGAACCTGTGGATAGCTGCTGCATTTGCAGTATCTTTTGCTATTGCTTCAATGCTGTTAACAAAAACTCTTCACCCCCCGGGAGGGGCTACAGCATTAATAGCCGTCATTGGCGGTGAAGAAATACATAATCTTGGTTTTTTCTATGTCTTTATGCCTGCCGGTCTCGGTGCTCTTATACTCCTGATTGTTGCTCTTGCAGTTAACAATCTCTCAAAAGATAGAAAGTATCCAGAATACTGGTTTTAGATTTCTGATTTCTAAATTCCCAGCGCTTTGCGCTTTTTTATTATGTGTTCTTCTATCCCCTTTGCAGCCATCGCCATACCAGTCTCTACAGCAAGTTTCACGCCAGTCAATCCCTCTGTAAGGAGCTTCACGAGATGCGGCGCACCTGTCAGGCAGAAGAGGAGAAACATGCGTGTAAAGCCCGAAAGCCACTGCAAATATGCCGTCTATTGCAGCTTTCTTGTGAAATTATCTTTTCCACAAGAATCCTCAACTCATCAAGCCTAATGCGCCTGCTTTATCACCTTTATA
>JACUTP010000133.1 GCA_014859785.1 Candidatus Methanoperedentaceae archaeon
AAATTTTTCGTAACCTTATTATTTCGACTAATACCTCCTTCCCGCAAGCTCCCTTATCCTCTCCGCAATCCTCGTCCCGACACGCTCCACCTTCATCAGCTCCTCCCTCGGCGCCGTCATGACCCTCTCCACGCTGCCGAAGTGCCTGAGCAAATTCCCTGCCGCCACAGGTCCGATGCCAGGGAGCGAGGATACAATATACTCCTTTGCCTCGCTCTGTGAGAGGCGGCTGCGCTTCCCGTGCGGATTGAAGGGTCTATTTCTGTCTCCCTGCTCTTTTGCAGCGATCATGCTGATAACCTGCGCTGTCTCTGCCTCGTTGAGCGTATAGAGGGTGGGGATGCGCATAAGGGCTATGGCATTCAGGAAGCCCTGTACCGCCATAGGATGCACTCTGCGACCTGAAAAGAAGAACGGGTCTTCACCTTCGATAATCAAAATGGGACACCTGTACGATCTCGCCATATCCATAAGCTGCGAAAATAGCTCCCGGCGTTCAAGAAGGGTTGCAAAAAGATCATTGACCGTTTTTCTCTCAAATGCCACGCGGTCGCTCACAACATAGTCGCCGACCTCTAATGTAGTGATTTCAATATCAGCACCGAGCCTGTCAAGCACTTCTGCCACTCTGGAGCGCATTTCCCGGTGGTCAATGACTACTTTCATTCCCTGTACCTCCTCGACATGATAAAACGTTATACTGATACAGCATTTTTATATAGTAATGCCAGGCGCGAAGTGAAAGTATTAGTCCCTAACTCCACCTGTTTACCCCGATTTATAAAACTACCCTGAACTCCTTCCTCACCCTCTCCATCAACTTCCTCTTCCCCTTATGCTCAGCAGCAAATCCCCTGATAAACTCGACCCATTTAGCCTCGTTCCCTTTCGCCGCATATATGTCCCTCATCGCCGTAAGGAGTAAGACCGCTTTATCATAATTGACATGGGAGCGAAGAACATCCTCGTTTATCCGCATCATACAAAGATCCGTCCCATCATCCGGCGCCGCCCTTGCGACCTGCGCCACAAGCTCCACTGGAATTTCGTTCAAAAACTTCTTTGTCAGCCGGGCAGCAAGTCCGGGTTCTTTTTTCATAAGATACGGCAAAAGCAGTATTGCTGTCCCAGCCCTTTCCATTCTCAAAATGCGCCCCGTTAGATCGCAAAGTTCCTCATTACTGGATACATCCATCATCACATCAAGAAGCGTTCTAATGGGCGGGCGCGCATCGAACAATCCCCGCTCAAGCGCCAGTCTCGTCAGCGTGGCGGATTCGTCCCTCAACCCTTTATCTGCGGCGGCGCTGGAAGCTTCAATAATAACGCTTGAAGACACTGGATCTGCATGGATCATTTCGATCACAGCATTCAATTCACCGTCATGCAGAAATGCCCTGACCGCATTGTCCCTGTTCACATGACCGGTGCGCAGTGCTGATTTTAACTCATCAATCTTACCTGTACAGAAGAAGACATCCCTTGCTTTCTCGTATTTTTTGGCGTCAAAGTGACGCGACATCATCTCAAGCGCAGCGGCAAGAGAACTCTTGGAGTCTATAAGATCGGGTTTATCTTTCACAAGTACTTTAGCAATGTTAAAATACAGTTCGCTTAAATGCGTTGTTCTCTCTTCTGGTAGCAACAAGCCCTTTTTGACAGCATCCAGTGCCTCTTCGAACCTTTCTTCCTGCGCCAGCACCTCAGCCAGCCTGATATAATCCTCCCGGTTAACAAGTTCATATTGAGCAAGACGCAGCTTTTCATCAGGCTTTCCAAGCAGGTCATACAGCTCGACCAATAATCTTATTATCTTATCCTTTTTATATGTATAACTGAAGCCGCCGCTGGCTTTTCTTATGTACATTAATTTCTCAAGAAAATGTCCTTCCACCCGTGCTATATTTTCCATTGAAATAATCCCCATGAGCATTTTCTCCGTGTCTAAGCCATAATCCTCATTATCGATGATGCCAACTATTTTTTCCAGAAATTCATTCTTAAAAGAAGTGTCAGTTATCTTTTTTACGCATTCATTGAAATCATCAATACACTCTGATACAAAGTCGTCCAGTCCGCCGTCAAAGTCATCGACACAATTATTGTATGCTTCCAATGCGCCTTTCACCAGCGCCAGATAAATCTCAGCCGCCCCTTTATAAGATTCTTTTTCCATGAGTCCGTCGGCTGACCTTTTTACCTCTTCAAGCTTTTTGACAGCATCCCATATATGGTCATAATCAAGTTCCCCGCTCACTATCCAGCTTATCTTATCTGATATAGCCTTAATATTGACCTCTGGCTTTTCTCCAGTCTCCGTGGAAAATTCAGCGATAAGAGATGGATTCTGTTTAATAATATTTTTTAGAATATTAATAATCTCATCTTTATTCATATTTTCAAGGGTTTGAATGAATTTATCAGCATCAATGAATGATGATGCATCATTGACCCACTGCAGCAGAAGAGCAACCCCGTGCTTGCACATATTCCCCACAGGACAGGTACATTCAGTGCTTATATTCGAATCTGCGATATAAGCTCTAACTTCATACGGTGACGAGGCGCTTCCCAGCACCTGAGCGTAAAGCGTATTCTCTATTTTTACAGGTCTCAGGACATGACCGCCGTCATAATAGTCCTGCCCCTTGAAAAAAGTTTTATCACTGAATATTTCCCTTATCTCATCTTCTGTCAGTTCCGTCATAGTTTATCCGGGACTCTTTTCCACAGATGCTGCAATTCACGATTTTATCGACATATTTCTTGCTCCCCATTAATAATCACTGCATGTCTGAATTACCGCAAGCTATTAAAATTTGTGTATTTCTCATGCCTTGCACTCTGCCGCATACATGCATCACCTCTCGCATTCAGCCAAACGGGTAACACAGACGATGACAGGCTCATATCAACAGTAAGAAAAGCCATATCGGAATAAACAATACCCGGCGTCCTCCAAGTTCTCCTTTCTTAAAGGTGTCTTTTGTCACGACTATTCCGGTGTTCAGGTCTTCCATCTCCATGAATTCTATAAGTCCTTTCAGATCGGCATTAGTGGGATGCCCTCTGTACTTAATTTCGATGGGGATTACTTTTTTCGAGTCATCGTATACAAAATCAACCTCGTATTTATTCTTCCAGTAATAAGGCTCAAAGAACGGCTTTAACTCACGACCCTTTTTAATCAGGTGCCATGCCGCTATATTTTCTGCCGCTTTACCGTCATCCCTGTCCAGAGTAAGTGCTCTCCTGAGTCCTTCCTCCCAGAAGTATAGCTTCTTTGCCCGCTTCTCAGCCGCTTTCTTAGAGGGCGCAAAAACATCTGCTATGAACACCATCATGGAACTCTGCAGGTAATAAAGGTAGAGTTTCAAGGTCTCGCGGTCAATATCGAGCCTTTCGGATAATCCTTTGTAGGTGAACCTGTTAGTGGAAACGGCAGCAATATCCCGTACCATCTTTTCAAGAAGTATGGGGTCTTTCACTTTGAACACGCTTACGATGTCCTTGAACAGGATGAGGGCGAAATAATCCTCCACGATAGTTCTGTACCACTGCTCCATATCCCTGATCTTGAACCATTCAGGATAACCTCCCGTATCGAAGTACTGACCCAGAAAATGCAGTATGCTCTGTTTATGTTCTATAATGCTGTGGTATGCTTTTTCTATATCTTCAAAACTCTCAAGGTCGGGTTTTTGTGGAAGCATCCAGGAAAGATCAATATTATTGAATTCCAGAAACTCCCGGAACGTCAGAGGGAAAACGTCAAGGAATCTTATCCGCCCTGCCAGGCTTTCTGAAGCGTCCAGATACAGGAGGGTTTTAGATGACCCTGATATTATGAACCTGCACTTTGCATGGGCATCTATGTAATATTTCAACTGCAACTGCCACCCCTTCATGACATGTATCTCGTCAAGCAGGAAGTATGTTGATTCCCTGGATGGGTCTATGCCTGTGAGTTCGTGATAGGTGTTCAGGATATCGTGGACGCTATCTATTTTTCCGATGAGGTCATCTATTTTTGCATAGACGATCTCTTCGGGTTTTTTTGTTTTGAGAAGAAGGTCTATGTACTGGTACAGTATTGTTGTTTTTCCGCTCCGTCTTATTCCGGAGAGGCAGATGATTCTTTCAAGGTCCTCGGATTCCTGTATCTTTTTGAGATAATCCTGTCTCTCTGTTCCTCTATCCGAAGGTGCGATATTTTTTGTTTGCCACCAGTAATTTCTTTTTTTGAGATAGCTTATCAGGAACTCTTTATCCATGTGCAAGTATAGTCCGCAGAATAAATATAAATGTTGCGGTTTATGTTTGCATCTATATATAGTGCTGGCAGCATCACTCTATATTTTAACTATTCCAAAAATACTAGCACTGGAAAGTATAATGTATTCACAGTATTTGTGAAGGCTAATGGTAAACAAACCCTCATGAGTCGTTTGCCACATGCATGAAGCATGAAAAACCTCATTAATGTTATTGTTTCTTTTATCCATGATATGGGCAGTGAAGGCTGTTCGTATTTTGGGACATGATCCCGTTAAACAAACTAGCCATTTACTCTCGTATGCATGAATGCGTCTTAGAACGCGTATATTGGAAATTGTTCCCTACGAGGATAATACATCTGCCCATATCAGGAGAATAATGTTATGAAGAAACAGAGAAATAAGGTTTGTGGAGCAGACATTCACAAGAGGTTTCTCGTAGCAACCATCCTTTCCAGAGATGGGGTTAAAACCACTAAACAATGATGGTGCTTGATGACATCCTGAAATTCAAGGAATGGGTAATCGAGAACAATTGTGAACAGGTAGCTGTTGAATCCACAGGCGTTTACTGGGTTCCGATACATGCAGTGCTGGAAGATAAAATCGAGGTAATAGTTGCCAATGCGGGATATATTATTAAAAAGAAGGAAGGCGGGGGGTGTATATAGCACCCACGTTTTTCGGGGGATCAATGTTTTTCATAGGAATACAAACAAAATAATGGAACACTAAAAGAGTTGCCATACCCTGTTATCTGGGGTTCTGTTTTCAAC
>JACUTP010000134.1 GCA_014859785.1 Candidatus Methanoperedentaceae archaeon
TGTTGTGCAAAGACCCGTTCCTTTCACCATCTGGCGGTTGTTCTCGATTATCCCGTCAAAATAACCCGGTGGGGTTTCCCAAACACCCGTATCGTTTGGGGGGCGTTTCACTTCGAGAATGTGTCTTGCATGCGCTCTTGCATCTTGTTCAGAAGGTGCTTCAATGTATATGGGCCATGAGCCGCCAACCCATACCTCGAATTTCTTAAATTTTCTGTTCATAATAACCCCTCACTGTGCCGCTTGATTCTTTGTATGGATAGTCCATGTTGTTTTTACAAATGATGTCTGTGCGGCATCAGTTACATTGGCGCGCCTTGAACAATCTATGATAGCGGAAACAACCTTTTCTGCGTCCTGTTTCTGTTTTACAATTACAGGATAGTCGTTGTCAGGACTGATGTGTTCTTGCATATATTCTGGAAGGACTGCGTTAATACTGTGCAGGTAATCCCACGAAATGAATATATCGTTTTTTGAATCATATATCGCAAACCAGCCGCTTAGTTTGTCTTCTGGGTTATGGAGCATGTATATTACAAGTTTCATGTTATCTTCTCCCTATACCACGACCGGCGCCAAACTGGTTGATCCGTTTGTTGGCACCTGTGTTGGTGAAGGTTTTTGACCAACCTTCTCAATCAACAAGGTTACTTGTTGTTGAAGGACGTCTGTTTTTGTCTTGCTGACAGCAAGCTTTGTCTGGAGTAGGGATTCGTATTTTTCGATAACAGATCTCAGGTCTTTTACCTTACTGACATACTTTCCTGCCGTAGCTGGCGTGATTTCGTTCCCTGATTTCAAAAGAAGCGTGAGTTCATTGAGTGCCCTGTCTACTTCAAGTGTATTCTGCTCCTCAAACCGTGCCGTGATTATTGCTCTTGTCTTTTCCGCGTCAATTAACGGGATGCCCTCAAAGGTTGAGTTGAAGGTACTTGTACCGTATGGTTCAAGTGAGGTCATTAGGGTTTCAATCCTGGCAACCATGTCAGAATGGATATGCGGGATGAAATAAACTGCACCGCTTGGTCTTACCAGTGTGGGGTCAAGCCCGTGGATTATCCTGTGGAGGAAGGCTCGTATCTGCTTGGCTGTGATGAACTGTTCGTACTGTGAGTACAGCTCTTCAAGCCGTTCGATGATTTTCTCGCATCCATTGTTTGCGTACCATCTCGGCTCTTTCCTGTCCTTGTCAAAGTGTGCTCTTCCCACTTCGTTATA
Source organism: Candidatus Methanoperedentaceae archaeon (assembly GCA_014859785.1). Classification (GTDB taxonomy): domain Archaea; phylum Halobacteriota; class Methanosarcinia; order Methanosarcinales; family Methanoperedenaceae; genus Methanoperedens_A. The sequence goes on from JACUTP010000134.1 coordinate 1,222, forward strand.
TGAGAGGCGTTTATTTGTCTTGTCTCTGACTTCCCGCATGATGCTTTTGACTATTTCCACATCATCTGATGCTATCTGCCTGACAAGGTAAACCGCTGTCCTGTTATTATCGAGTTTTTCTTCAAGGACTTCGCTGAGTTCTGTTGTTGCCCGTTTGAAAGCGTTTATTGGTGACGGGTCTTCGGGCAGGTAAGCAGGCGGTATCCCGGCATTGTTGAAAAGCTCCCTGAGTTTTTCCAGTGGGATTCTTGTTTCTTTTACAGAGTACCAGGTGAGGTGCCCGAGTATGGGGATGGGTACTTGCCCGGGGAGTTTGAGTTCTGTATGTGATGCCATTGTTTGTTTTGATAGGTTTGTTATTTTATCAGTTTCTTCCATATCGATTCCTCTTTTGTTTTGGATGCTTGTAAGCTTCCTGCTGCGAGATGTAAGAAAGGCAGCGGGAGTATTGGCTTTGCAAGTATTCTTTTTGTGGTTTGCAAATCCTTTCATGGATGTTCTTGCCATTACCCCGGTGCCTTGGGAGAGTAGTCTGAGAGCAAGGAATCGCTCTGCCTTAATAAATAGTTTGGCAGGGGATGGATTTTAACAGACAGAGCTGATGCACAGGGGAGGATGAATCGTATTCTTTTGTAATTGCAACCGATACCTTTACTCCGAAATCTTGAAGAGGCATTTAACTCAACCTCTTTAGAATCCCCACTTCTGAATTCTTATGTATGAACTCTGTCCTCATTGATCCTTTTTTAAATGAAGTTGCTGTAAAGTATGCACAATATTAAATCTAATTAGAATCTATATAGATTCTTAATAGAATCGTTAAAATATTGTGATTTTATGGACAAAACCCAAAAATTAGGAAAAACAATCAGAATGGATATTGTTCATTGGGAAATAATAAATGGTTTAACTCCATTCTATGGTTCAACTGAAGCTGAAGTGGTAAGAAATATTGTATTAGTGTGGTTAAATGAAAATATCGGCAACGATACTATTAAAAAACTGCAAGATATGAAGGTTATAAAATTAGATGAAATTAAAGTGAATTAATATGGATAAAAAACAATCCAACGAGGAACACCCTTCAATAATTAAACAAAAAGGGTTAGAAAACTTGATTTTATTAATAATTGGTGCCTCGGATAGACCAATATCCCATCTTCATTTACAAAAAGAAACTTTTTTATTATGGAATTTTCACCCATACATGAAGGATTTTTTAGATTTTATAGAACATTATAGAGGTCCATTTTCATCAGAAGTAAGAAAAATTATCATACATCCTTTATATTTAGATGGATGTTGGAATTACACTCCTCCAAAAAAACAAGATGAGTTAAGTGGTGGATATGTAAAAATTACTCCAAAGGGAAAGGAAATTTATAATAAACTATTTCAAAATGCAAAGAAGAATGAAAGCCTATCTGTGTTATTAAGTGGTATTGGAATTATAAGAGAATTATATGATAAACTGTCGTTGGAAGAACTGTTATTATTAATATATGACACCTACCCAGAATACAAATTAAAATCAAATGTTTCAGATTCTATATTTAAGAAAAAGGATGTACTTGCAAAAGGAATTTATAAAAAAGGTTTCATTGACAATGAAAGAATGGGGTCTTTGATAAGTGGAAGTGTAGATGAATAAAACTATTGTGGCAGACACTTCTTTTTATTTACTTGGGGTGTGGAGAGGGCGCAGCGGGAAGTCCCCAGCCCTTTAGGGTGGGGTTATTCATTTTATCAACCTCTTTTATTCTTGTTAATCGTGTCTGGGTGATATCCGGAAGGAAAGATAAGTTTCATACTACAGCCCCACCTTGAACGCACCACACCGTACATATGGAGAGCGCCAGACCCCGGGCGCAACATTGCATAGTGGGATATAAAACGTGATCCCATCCACATTGCTTACCCCTTTGTCGTTGAGGAAGCGGCAGGGGTAGCAGGGGTGGTTTTTTAATCTCGATGCCTGTTCTGGTTGGTGGCGCATTTTTTAGTCTTCCCACCAAGCAGGGCGTATCAGTTTTTGTCTTACCTCTGCTATAGGTTCAAGTCGATCTATCAACTCTTTTACCTTCATGAGTGGCGGCTCAGGGAGATGATTAAGTTGAGGACGTGAATCATAACCTATATTTATTACTTTCAGGCGCGGGATGTCTTTCATCCAGCCGACCATTTCATCTATATGGAAATCCATGACCGGCTCTATTGTGATATGGACATCATTATTTTTGACCCGTCTTATGGCACGATACCTGTCTTCCGGGCGAGGGGCATGTGATATGCTGGAATAAGGTACATTGTTTTTTCCTATTGCATTATAATTCGTCTCAATGGTTGTTCCAAGCACGACATTATATGGGAATTTAAATAAAAGAAGCATGGCTGGATTCTTAGATTGAATCAAGAAGGTCCTGTCGTACCATTGTTCGCAATAATTTACCACAGTCTGGATAAAATTAACGCTTGCGAAGCTTATGTCACCGTTGAGGCACAGGCTGATGAACTCCTTACCTTCGGTCTTTTTTGGACTCTTCTTGAGCCGTTCGAGATGGTAATGGGGCACATACGTTTTGCAGTCTGGGCAATTGCTCAATCTATGAGTGAGTTTCCTGAAAGCGCAGTATGTACAGCCGAACTCGCACCCAACATGTGGATTTATCTGTTCTTTGCTGAAAGGATACATCCTATTAGATTTTATCATAGTACCAACCCACTTGTTGAATTCGGACATCGAGGGATATTCCCAGGAATTCGATCTACAATCCCGCAAACGTATTTGGTGCCAGTCCCATCTGCGTATATCGGACGTCTGACCAGGTGTTCGCAGTTCAGTTCTTTGCATTTTTTTGTCGATGGTTGATCATTCATTTTCATTTCTCCTGTTTATTTGTGTCAATCCCCGTGTACCATTGTCAGGGGATTCGAGGTCGTGAAATCTATGTCACTGTTGCAATCTTCGCACATTTTATCTGGTAGTTATTCTTTCTCGTCATCTTCTTCTATGTACCCCATGTCAGGATGGACCCCGGGGTTTGTTTTGAGGGTGGCGTTGTATCTATTCAGGAGGATATGTTTCATATCTTTTATATGGGATTCAATAGTGGATACATAGATTCCATTCTTTTTCGCATGGAATTTTAGTTTGTTGAGTGCTTTCCTGGAGTCAGGATGTGATGTGCAGTGACACAGGATCGTGTTGTCTTTTGGTTTCCCTTTGAAGTACAGTATCGGATCACCTGCTGGGTCTTTGAGTATTGAGAAGCCTTCAAGTTTAATCTTTGCTCCTTCGTAGGCAGGGTGTGTGCCGTCATCGGGGGATATCATAATTGAGTCTCTGGTTATCTTGCTGTCCCAGTTCTTGTGGGTTTCCTCGTCCTCTATGAATGTGGCACGGAGATGGTCGGTTTCCAGATGTGAGAATTTCTTATTTGGCTTTTTCTTTTCCATGTTTATATTCCTCTTATTTGTGTTTTATTTTGAAGTTTTCCATATGACAAGTATGTTCTTGCAGGACAATACTTTAAAAACGGTTTTGTAGGTGCTGTATAACATACTTGTTTGCTCTGGCTCTGGAGGTGCGGATAATGGATTCGCAAGTGGTTCTTTCAAGGATTGCGAAACTTGTCTGGGGTGGCGGGTGCCTTTATCCGGTGGTTAGAAGGATGTGTGTTTGATGGCTTAGAGCTGGCGGGATTTTACCCACTCAACCTCCGCACCGCTCCCAGAAAATCCAGCCCTTCCATTTCCATAACAAGAGCAATCACATCCCC
>JACUTP010000135.1 GCA_014859785.1 Candidatus Methanoperedentaceae archaeon
TATTTGATTTTGATGATTTCTTATAAACTCAGGTTAGATGAAGAATTGCCGGGAGTATACACCAAAGAATTATTCGAACAAAAATGCGATATAATATATCAACATATATATGATTCGTATTTTGGGCAAGATCAGAGTATTTATGCACCCACCAGTTTTTAAAATACCTTTAATCGGTGCGTAGAGGTTTTGGAAAAAATGGGGTGCTTTCGACCCAATATGATCTAAAGATGCCCGTAAACACAAAGCAAATTTACCTCACTTCTTCCCGCTTCTCCACACATTCCCGTTATAGCTATTAGTTACAGGACACCCAAGACACCTGTTCGATGCATGGTGGTGGCACTCCTTACAGTTATGTCCTATGCCGCAGGGAGGCTTATCACTGACATCAAAGTTCATCTTCAAAGGCAGTATCAGGTCTTTCATGGGAGTTATTACGATGCTTACCTCTGCGCTGGTGACAAGCGGATTGCTCCTTAAGTGCCCGTCCACGATAGCCTCAAGGGTGGCAATATCCTCACCCACAAAGAACAGGCAAAGATTGTGCCTGCCAGATACGATAAGCCCGTTCAGGAAATAAGGGCAGTCCTTGAATATCTCAAGAACGGATGAAGTATTATTCGCAATAACATCCACCTTTGCCATGTAAAGGTTAACCTTCCTGAGATTCATCCCAACAACATGGGAGAGTGCGCCTTTCTGTTTGAGTTTGTGTATCCTCGCGCTCACAGACGGCTGGGATATCCTGAGCTTTTCAGCTATATCGTTCTGGGACATTTCAGGGTCTTTCTCGAGCAGGGACAGGATTTCCTGGTCCCTTTTATCAAGGTCTAAAAATTCTCGCATACTCTTAAGTATTCCTGAATCATTAAAAATGTTTCTATAATATACTACTATAAACAGCATTTCAGTTATAATTAACAGTAAATAAGTTTATAAATTATAAGGAACATGTTGATAATTATGAATAGAGATATTGTATTTATCGATGAAGAAAAATGTAACGGGTGCGGACTGTGTATTCCCAATTGTGCAGAAGGTGCATTGAAGATTATAGACGGCAAGGCAAAGCTTGTGGACGACAGTTTCTGTGACGGGCTTGGCGCCTGTCTCGGTCACTGCCCCCAGGACGCAATTCAGGTTATAGAACGTGAAGCCCCTGAATTTGATGAGGCAGCAGTCGAAAAACACCTGAAGGGAATGGAACTTGCAGATGTAACTGTTGTTAATGAAGTTGCGTGCGGATGCCCGGGAAGCATGGCAGTGGATTTCAGGACAGAACGAAAAACCCATGAGGCACAGGCAGGCGTTTCGGACCGCCAGGAGTCAGGACTTCGACAGTGGCCTGTCCAGATGACGCTTGTTTCCCCGGGTGCACCGTATTTTAAGGATTCGGAATTGCTGGTGGCAGCTGATTGCGTACCTTTTGCTTATGCTAATTTCCATTCGGATTTCCTTGCAGGTAAATCCCTGGTTATCGGATGCCCGAAACTGGATGATGCCGCATCGTATGTGGAAAAACTTGCCGCAATCCTGAAAAATAACATTATAAAAAGTATCACGCTTGTTAACATGGAAGTTCCGTGCTGTTTCGGGTTGCAGAGTATTGTTGAGGAAGCAGTTAAAAAATCGGGCAGGGTTCTTCCCATCAGGCAGACTGTTATAACTATTCGGGGAGAGAAGCAGTAATTTGCTTCAACCCCCTTTTTCTCGATATAACAGCAGGCGGGAGAACCTATAAATCGATCAGAACTGCCCCATTCTATCACGGTTTACCTGTGCGAGCGAATCCGCCCGATGTTTCTGCTGGGTGTATTTTTGGGAAGACGTGATAAAACATTTTTTTCAGGGATTTTATATGCCCATCCACCGAAGCCATTTACATAGAAAATGTTTTCATTTTTGTCTATGTCTATAAACCGGATATTTCCTTTCTGTATTTCACCCGGTCCGACTTTGAATCTTACAGTATCTCCTATTGTATATTTCATATTCAAACCCCGCTTTATTTATTCCAATCCTTCTATTGGAAATCGGGAAACTACCCGACTTTAAAAATACTACAACTTAAGCCTATAAAAACTTTTGGTTCAATGAAGTATTGTTTTCATTGTTTTCAATGAGATTGGATTATTTGCTGTGATAATACGAATACTTCCAGGACTGTATGAAAAATTTCATGATAAAATTCCCTATTCTCACATCCATTCTTCAAACAAAATCTTCCATAAGCGCACTTATATCAATATCGTCAATAGATTGTTTCACAAGAGGCACCTCCTTTATCTGTGGAAGTTCGTCCTCATAGGTCGGCTCGGATACACTGTAGAACACCCCTATCGGTATGTGCTCACCCCATTCATTCGCCTTCATGAATGCCTTTATTTTATCGGATGCATCATACCCGTCATCCTGGAGGTCATATACCCGCGCCTTGTACCATTCGTATGTATTGACACGGTTATAAGTCACACAGGGCTGGAATACATCTACCAGTGAGAAACCCCTGTGTCTTACAGCATCCATAATGGTTTTCCTGAGATGCTCAACATCCCCTGCAAAACTCCTTGACACAAACGTGGCTCCCGATGAAAGCGCGAGTGAAATCGGGTTTACAGGATGCTCAATTACACCTGTTGGTGTGGATTTAGTTTTCATTCCTTTTTCACTTGTCGGGGATGTCTGTCCTGTGGTAAGTCCGTAAATCATGTTATTATGCACGATATATGTCATATCAATGTTCCTTCGCATGGCATGGATGAAATGACACATCCCTATACCGTACCCGTCACCGTCACCCCCAACTGCAAACACGGTCAGTTCATGATTGGAAAGTTTTGTAGCGGCAGCAACCGGAAGTGTTCTCCCGTGTATCCCGTGAAGACCGTATGTCCTTACCCAGTGTGGCACCTTGCCCGAACACCCGATTCCTGAGATTATGGCTGTATTTTCAGGCTCAAGCTCGAGTCCGATAAGTGCCTTCTTTATTGCAAGGAGTATCCCGAAATCCCCGCACCCCGGGCACCAGTTGGGTTTTTCTATCGAGTTCAGGTCTGTCATTTCAACCACGGTTAACCACCTCCTTTACGGCGCTGTAAACGTCTTCAGGGTAAAAAGGACGCCCGTCGTATTTCAGGATTTTCTCATCCACGCTTTTTCCGGTTTTCTCCCTTATAATATCGGCAAGCTGTCCGGTGAAATTATTTTCAACGACAGCCGTCTTTTTCGCAGAACCAATCACTTCTGCGACCTTACCCCCAGGGAACGGACTGATATAAACAATCTGCAGGAAATTCACGGAAATGCCATCTTTTTCAAGCATCGGTATTGCCTCCATGATTGCGCCTTTTGTCGAGCCTGCCGCAATAATCGTTATGTCAGCCTCATCAGGACCTACCAGGTCAGGAAGAGGCAGTTCTTGTTTGATGGTTTCCAGTTTCCTCATCCTTTTTTGCATCATCTTTACACGGTTTTCAATATCTTCCGTAATGACACCTTCCTCGTCATGCTCGTCACTTGTTGCGGTGTAGATGCCTTTTTTCATGCCCGGAATGGTTCTCGGTGATATGCCGTTTTCCGTGAACCTGTACCTCTTAAAAAAAGTCTTCTCGTCCGAGGATGCCAGTTCTTCCTGTGTGGCATAAAGACCGCGGTCGATTGTGACTTTTCCCGTGTCGAACTTTTCCGTGCTTTTATGGCTTTCTGCAAGATGCTTGTCAGTAATGATAATAACAGGGTTCTGGTATTTTTCCGCGATGTTGAACGCTTCTGATGCCAGGTAAAAACATTCCTCCACATCACCCGGTGCAAGCACTATGCGCGGGAAATCGCCCTGTGATGCGCTGAGAATAAACTTGAAATCGCCCTGTTCGGTCCATGTGGGCATGCCTGTACTCGGACCCGGACGCATGCCATTGACAACCACGATAGGAACCTCTATCATGCCTGCAAGTCCGTAGCCTTCTGACATCAGGCAGAACCCGCCGCCCGATGTGGCACACATTGCCCTGGCACCGACAAACCCCGCACCAATTGCCATGTTTATTGCCGATATCTCATCTTCCGTGTGTTTAACAACCAGACTGAACCGCCGCTCGCTGGCTGCCATCAGGTGCAGGATGGATGATACGGGTGTCATTGGATAGGCTGCGTAGAACTTGCACCCTGCCTGTATAGCGCCCATGAAGATGGCATCGTTTCCTGTAAGAAGCATCCTTCCCGGTTCCCCGATTTTCTCAAGCCTGTATCCGAAATCGTCAGGGAAATTGTTTTTTATGTAATCAAAACCAGCGCGTGCAGCGTTTATGTTATCACTGATTATCTTGTCCCCTTTTCGCCTGAACGTATCTTTTATGACCCCCGCAAGTATATCAAAATCGTAATCAATTAGGGCAATGGATGCACCAAGAGCCACGTTGTTTTTCATGATGGGCAGGGCGCCGATTTCTTCTATAATGGTCTTATAGGGAACAGGGTAAAAGCGTATATCGCTCCTGAATTCCTGCCTGTTAATACCACTTTCATCGCTGTCATGGATTATCCCGCCGCCATTTGAAAGCTCATCCCTGTGCAGGTATATTGTCTCATAATTCAGGGCAACAAGTACTTCCACCTTCTTTGACTGGGAATATATCTCGCGGCTGCCTGCTCGTACCTGAAGTGTGTTATGCCCGCCTTTTATGAGGGACGGGTATTCGTTAATGTCGAAAACCTGCAAGCCGCCGCGCGTGCACGACTGGGAGAAAATGAGACCGGTAGCCATAATACCTTCCCCTGCTTTTCCCCCGATTTTCCATGTTAACATGTTATCTTCCATTTTGACACCCCGTTCAACTAAAACAATGTTATTAACATTTAATTAATCCCTTTGCCACCAAAGTATAAAAAATAACTCTTTCTTCAATTTCAAAAGTAGATTTTATCAAGGTTGCCGAAAATAATACTGTCAACGCAAAAAATGTTTCAGCAAAATGAATACACGGTAT
>JACUTP010000136.1 GCA_014859785.1 Candidatus Methanoperedentaceae archaeon
CACAGGACCAATCGAGATTGTGGGTCAGCCCGAGATGTTAGACCAGGTCGGGCAAAACGGGGGTGGCGATATATTCGGCAAGCCAAAGATTGCCTCCATTGAAGGAAGGAATATTGACCTGACATTATATTCAGGGATAGGAACAGGATTTGAGATACGGGATGAAAGCGAGACACGAACCGGGTTTATCCGGTCAGCTGAATACCCTGTTGATGTATTGGGCTCAAACGTATCCGACGGCGGATACAGTGTGATTATGGGAAAAACCGAAACAGAAAAGGAATTAATTAATAGATATGCAGTTGAAAGGAGCAAGATATAGGGGGACGAGGTAAAATATGAGTAATGAAATATATAAAAGCTCTGAGAGTGTTTTCAGGGAACTCCTTGACGAAATAGCCAAGGTTATTGTCGGGCAGCAAGAAGCAGTCGAACAGATGTTGATAGGGATTCTCTGTAACAGCCATGTACTTGTTGAGAGCAATCCCGGACTTGCAAAGACGCTGACCATAAGCACGATTTCAGAGGCACTTGACCTGAAATTTAAAAGGATACAGTGCACTCCCGACCTCATGCCATCTGACATCACGGGAACATATATCATCGAGGAAGTTAACGGTAAGAAAGAATACGTTTTCGAACCTGGGCCCATATTTGCAAATATAGTACTTGCAGATGAGATAAACAGAGCCTCGCCCAAGACACAGAGCGCCATGCTTGAAGCCATGCAGGAAAAACAGGTTACGCTTGGCAACACGACATATCCTCTTGATAAACCGTTTTTCATCCTTGCAACCCAGAACCCGATTGAAATGGAAGGGACATACCCGCTACCTGAAGCCCAGCTTGACAGGTTCCTGCTTAAAATACTGATGGATTATCCCACGTTTGATGATGAGAACGAGATTGTGTACAGGTACACCAGGAATGTCGTACCCACAGTGGATAAGGTTATTAGTAAAAATGAATTGCTACAGCTTCAGAAACTTACACGTGACGTGCCAATTGCAGATGATATTAAAACCAGGGCAATAAAAATCGTAACAGGTACCCGTATAAAAGGCGAGCATATAGAGTACGGCGCATCTCCGCGCGCATCCATCGGGTTGATTCTTGCGGCAAAGGCAAGGGCATTGATGAACGGGCGCAATTACGTAAGTAAAGAAGATATAGATGTAATGGCATACCCTGTTTTGCGGCACCGTATCATTTTAACGTTTGAATCCGAGCGAAAGGGCATGACATCAGACCAGGTTATTTCAGATATCCTGAAAAATGTGAAGTAAATGATTGATACATCGTTTTTCAAGGAACTTGACCGTTTTACCTTCATGGTACGCAAACGCGTATCCACCGCATACAGCGGGTCGAGGCGCTCCATATTGAAAGGCAGGGGTATGGAACCTGTCAGTTACCGCGAATATACAAGAGGTGATGATTTCAAGACGATTGACTGGAAAGTGTACGGGCGCACGGAAAAGCTTTATGTCAAAGAATTCGAGGAAGAAAAAAGCCTGACAACGCATATCCTGCTTGATACCAGCAAAAGCATGGATTTTCGGAATAAGTTCGAGTATGCTTCCATGCTGGCTCTGGGTTTTGCGTATCTTGTGACAAAGGATAATGAGAAATTCGGTATTTCAACTTTTTCAGAGGAAATTGATATTACAAAACCCAAACGCGGCAGGGGCTATCTTTCCCTGAATATCGATACCCTGAATAGCATGGAACTTTCAGGGAAAACAAGGTTCGATTACTGCATCGAAAAGTATGCCAGTATGATAAAATCAAGGTCGCTTGTATTTATCATTTCGGATTTCATGACTGATGCGGAATCTATAAATAACGCTGTTTTCAGGCTTGGTGACAATGAGCTTGTACTCATTCAGGTAATGGACCCTGTTGAGAAAAACCTTGACCTTGGCGGTGAAGCAAAGTTAATCGACCTTGAGACCGGCGCCAAACTGGATATATACTCAAGTCCAAGGCTTCGTTTGGAATACCAGAAGCTCCTTGATGACCATATCGGGAAAATAAGGGAAGTGTGCCTTCAGGTCGGGGCTGATTTCCATTCTGTTACGACTGACAAGCCCGTTTTTGATGCCATATTCGAAGTGATAAACAAAAGAGCCGTGATATCGGTAAAAGGATGAGATATGGCTGTGGCATTACCAGAAATACTGAACTTTTTTTACCTGAACCCCTTACAGTTCGCCAACCAGATGGGACTGTATGCGCTTCTTTCCATTATCCCTCTTATTATAATCTACCTGCTGCGCCCGAGACCCCTGAAAATAAAAATCCCATCCCTCATGTTCCTGATGGACATGGAGAAAAAGAAACGCCTCAATGTTTTCAGAAAATTCCTGAAGGACCCCCTGTTTTTAATCCAGCTTCTTGTCCTGCTCCTGCTTTCATTTGCCGTTGCAGAGCCGTTCATGATGACAGACGAAGAAGTCGGGGGCGGGCATACTGTGATAATACTTGACGCATCAGCCAGCATGCAGGCTGACGGAAAATTCGAAAAAGCCGCTGCAGAGGCAGATAAGTTCCTGAGTTCGAGGAATACCGTGATTCTTGCACAGAGCGTGCCTGTTATGGTGATGACAGAAGCGCCCCGGGGAAGCGCTAGAGATGCACTCGGTAAACTTAAAGCAAAAGCCACGGGTGCTGATTTATCAAGTGCCATACTCCTCGGAAGGCGGATGCTGCCTGAAGGCGGGCGGATGGTTGTGTTTTCTGATTTTTCAAGCTGGAGCGGTGAGAATCCCAATGTTGCAAGGAGCCTGGCTCAAGCCAATGGTATTAATGTTGAGTTTATTACGATAACAGGAAGAACGGATAATATCGGGATTGTTGATGGTTGGTTCGAACCTGGTGGTGATTACAAGATTATTGTCAGGAACTTCAACACAGACAGGAAAAATGTGGGGATAAGTGTTACAACAAACAACAGGAATGTACTTTCAAGCACACTTGACCTTAATACCGGGTCAAGTGAGTACTTCGTAATAAGCGACCTGCAGCCTGGAAATACAGAAATTAGAATAGATACTGATGATGCTCTTGCTGTTGACAATACCGCTTATGTCCTGATACCTGATTCCATTACACGGGATGTCCTGTATATAACAGGCAATGAAATAACGCCGTCCCTTATTGCGCTTGACCTTAACCCCTTCACAACAACCACCCGCGTTGACGCAGCAGGCATACCCTCGCTGTCAGGTTATGCAGCCGTGATTGTCAGCTCCTCGCTGTCACCCGGAGATACTGACAAACTCAGCGAGTATGTAAGAGGCGGGGGGAATGCAGTGATAATAGCACACCCCGGACTGGAAAGAATGGATCTCCTTCCTGTCGTGCCTGGTTCTGTTTCAAACAGGACGTCCCTGAATGTTGTAACGCCAGGCAGGATGACAGAAGGCATCGATATCGGGAAGGTTGTCGTTAATAAGCATTTCATGTCCAGCCTGAAAAGCGGTGCTGTTGCGTTTGTGGAAGGCGGGGACAGTTCCGTGATGCTTGCATACTGGAGATACGGAAGCGGGCTTGTAATTTATTCAGGACTGGCTGACCCGGCGGGAGATAATATCTACGACCCGCTTAATGAGGACATCTGGAACGATTTCCATATACTTCCTGAGTATCCCCTGTTCTGGAAACAGGTGCTGGAATGGATAAGCGGAAGCCTTGACATCAGCGAATATAATGCAAAAACAGGGACTTTTATCAGGCTTCCTGCCGTCCAGACCGTAAAAACACCGGATGACACTGTGACCACTGACCTGCTGTATCTTGACGAGGTGGGGAGCTACAGTCTTCCGGGTAAGGAAATAGCTGTTAACCTTTTTGACGAAAGAGAATCAAACCTTGAGGGGCAGGAGATGGAAGTTTCAAACGGCGGTGAGGAAGTGCAGTACAATATCGAAATAAGGCGAGCGCCGAAATACCTTGATATATACCTGATTATAGCGGGTATGTTCTTTATTTTCTTTGAACTTTATTACCTGCGCTGGAGGGGTGAGCTGTAATGGAATTTGCACATCCGCTTGTACTCCTGCTCCTGAGTCCTTTGTTCCTTGCAGGCTGGTATGCCATAAGGAAAGGATTGCCGAAACCCCTCATCATATCAAGGATGATAATCCTGGGCCTTCTTATCGCAGCACTGGCTTCACCGTTTGTGCTTGAAATGAGTACAGTACGGGATGATGCACCGAGGATTACCGTGATTTCTGACCAGACTATGAGCATGGATTTGTTTGACAGGGAGAACGGGGAGAAGGTTTTTGAGTCCATAGCATCCAAAACACCGACAACTTTCAGGCAGTTTGCAGGTATCCGCTCGCCTGTCGGGGATGAAGTAATTGCATCAGCTGAAGGTGATAATAACATAGTGCTTGTAAGTGACGGGAACAACAACCTCGGGAAAGACCTGTTCGATGCCATTTCTTTTGTTTCAATAACAGGAACAAAGGTGTTTGCCGTGCGGCAGGATAATATCCGAAACGATGCAAGTATTGAGATTGCAGGCTCGAAGAACCTTATTATCGGGAATGAAAACGTGTTTGATATCGTGGTCAGGCAGGCTGGTAATGAGATAAGCTACCGCCTTGATGTGGAGATTGACGGCGCGCCTGTCATGAGTGAGGAATTCACCCAGGATGAGCGCATAAAAACCTACCCTGTACCACATACGTTTGATACACTCGGGACGCATACACTGACCGCAAAAATAACGCCGTCCACAGAGGACAGGTTCGACCTCAATAACGTGTTCTATAAATCCGTTTTCGTGGTGCCAAAGCCGCGGGTTCTTTTCCTGGCATCTGGTACAGGTTCACCGCTGTATGAGATAGCTTCAGATATGTATGATGTGACAAGCTCCACTTCCATGCCTGATGATATGGGTGTTTACAAGGCTGTGATTGCGGA
>JACUTP010000137.1 GCA_014859785.1 Candidatus Methanoperedentaceae archaeon
CACTTTCACTTACATCACTGGGTAGAAGAATCGGGAAATCCTTGATGCAGGAGTATGAAAGCGAAAACGCTGTAAATAATTGGGATTTTGAAACGTTCCGGAGGGCATTTGGTATAATTGATTCCAAACTGCACAGGGAATCCGAGTGGAAAGTATGCGATAAGAACCTTCTGTATACCGTCAAGAAATGCAATCTTGCAAGTGATGGAAACACATTTGATACCAATATTTGCCAGACTGCAAGGGAAGTATTCAAAGGGGCATTGAATCATGCTTTTGGGAATAAAGCTGAACTTAAAATTAATAAATTACTTACTCGCGGGGATAATTTTTGTGAGGTGTTAATATGGATACCATGAAAACAAAACATTCACGATATAAAAAACATGGGTATAGTGCCGTTAAGGGAAAAATTACTGTAAAATCGGATAAGGGGGGTTGATATGGAAACATTCCTTGAATACATGACCTTTGTTAAGGGGATAGGGTACTTGCTGGTGGTTGCATTCCTGCTGGCATTTGTTACGTTCTGGAAACTGGTGCACACAAAAGAAACCGGAATGATGAAAGCTGTCCCTATGGTTGTTGTGATGTGGATGGCATTCGGGGCAACTTCGGCTCTATTCTTATCAGGTTCAGGTGAATCATCCGGTGTACCTGCCGTGGATGAAGACGCACTGACAGGATCGGTATTTCCTGAATACCACAGTAACGGCAGTCCTGCTGTGATTACAACACAAAGTCCTGAAAACTGGCTCGGTGTCAATCCGTCGGATTACTCTGCCATCGGTCAAGGTTCTGCCGGGAATTTTCACAAGGTAATGAGTGAAAAAATGACATGCGAGGATTGCCACCATAACAGCGGTGATAAGATACGCGCATGCAAGGATTGCCACGGCACACCTTTTAATCCTTATGAAATGGATAAACCCGGGCTGAAAGCAGCAATACATGAAACCTGCATGAGCTGCCACAAAGAGTTATTCAACGGTCCTGACGGATGCAGGTCATGTCATACTTTGAATATCCCGGAACCAGTGAGTGTATCAGGTCCGGTACGTCCTCACGCGTTAACATGGGAAAACTGTGCAGGTTGCCATAAGGAAGGTATTCCAGAAGATATTGCGACAAAAATCGTTTACCATGATTTCTGTGTAAAATGCCATACACAGGGTATTAACGGCGCGGCAGTAGTCCCTGCTGACCATGCCAGTCGTACAGTTGATACATGTAAAGGATGTCACAGACCGGCAGGGGGTGAATAATATGACCATGAGCAGAAGACGTTTCGTGAAACTAGGTGGGGCACTGGTTGCAGCTTGTATTGCAGGTACCACTACTGCTTCCGCATCGCAAAGTTTTTCCGGATATCCTGACCGTTACGGCATGCTGAGCGATCTGACACGATGTATCGGTTGCCGCAGGTGTGAAGCAGCCTGTAATAAGGCATATAACCTTCCTGAACCGGAAATCCCTTTTGAGGATGAGTCGGTATTCGAGGAAAAAAGGAAGCCTTATGTTGCAGATGTCCAGTCATATACAGCGGTGAATCGGTACGATGTAAACGGGAAACCAGTTTATCGCAAGGTGCAGTGCATGCACTGTGAAGAACCTGCATGCGTTTCTGCCTGTTTTGTATCCGCACTTAAGAAAAGTCCTGAAGGACCTGTCACATGGGATGAGAAAGTCTGTATCGGCTGTCGGTACTGCATAACAGCCTGTCCTTTCTATGTGCCGGCTTTTGAGTATTCGAGTACGTTTAGCCCAAAGATCCAGAAATGTTTCATGTGTTATGAAAGGATTATGGATGGGATTGTGCCTGCGTGTGCCGAAGCCTGCCCTGTTGAGGCAATAACATTCGGCAAGAGAAGTAAACTGCTAAAACTTGCGCGGACAAGGATATGGGGAGAGCCTGACAGGTACATTGACCATGTGTACGGTGAGAAGGAAGTGGGCGGTACCGGATGGATGTATATAAGCGGTGTTCCGTTTTCACAGCTTGGTTTCCCTATGGATCTTGGCACAATAGCATATCCGGAGTTTACCAGGGATTTTCTTTCGCTTGTCAACCTTACTCTGGTTACCTGGCCTGCCATATTCGGGGGGATATATCTTATGACAAAAAACCGCGAGGAAATAACCGGTGAAAAACCGGATGAACCGGAAACGGAGGGTAAAGTATGAGCATAATTGAAATTGAAGACATAAGGAAGCCTGAGACATCCCAGAACTGGATAAATGAAAAACTCTTCCTGGGATTTACTGTAAAGGAATACGTAAAGAGATTATTCACGCCTTTCAATATGTTTGCGGGGTTAATAGTCCTTATCGGCGCGATTTTCATACTGGAGCGGTTTATCTTCGGTCTTGATAAAATAACCGAGGCTTCAAACGAACAGCCGTGGGGGCTGCTTCTCGGTGTCGGTTTATTCACAGGCGTTCCCTTTTCAGCTTCAGGTTTTGTGGTAGGGACTGCCGTGTATATCTTCGGTCTGAAAAAATACAGACCTGTTGTTAAGAATGCCATATTGCTGGGATTCCTGGGTTATTTATTTGCAGTGGTTTTCCTGATGATTGACCTGGGTCGTCCGTGGCGCATATACTATCCTATGGTAATCTCATTCGGTCCTGCATCGGTCATGTTTCTTGTGGCATGGCACGTAAGCCTTTACCTTACAGTGCAGGCATTTGAGTTTTCACCTTCGGCATTTGACTGGCTCGGTTTGAAGAAAATCCGGAAGTGGGTGCTGGGCATGACAATAGCACTTACCATTGCAGGGATAATGCTCTCAACGCTTCACCAGTCTGCCCTTGGTGCCATGTTCTTACTTGCGCCTGGAAAACTACATCCCCTGTGGTACACCTCGTACCTGCCGTGGCTTCATCTGATTACAGCTATTGCGGGCGGGCTTGTTTTTGTGGTGGTGGTAAGTAAACTTGTACTGGTTTTCATGAAGGACAGGGTTGAACCCAGTTACCGTGACAATCTGGATAATATCACACTGGGAATAGGGAAGGCTACATCGTTTATACTTTTTACCTATGTCGGGCTGAGGTTGAGCAGTATAGCTTATGAAAACGCCTGGGGATATATTAACACGCCTTTCGGGCACTGGTTCCTGCTTGAGTTCATGCTCTTTGCAGCGCTTCCTTTCATGTTCTATTACGGGGTTAAAATACGAAACGTTGGTCTTGTCCAGTTTTCTGCACTGTTGACAATGGTTGCCATCATTATCAACAGGCTTAACATATCAATAATAGCTTTTAACTGGAAACTTCCGGGACATGAACTTTTCTTCTGGAAAGAGGGGATTGTGGTACTGAGCGTTCTCACAATCGAAATACTTGTTTACAGATGGATTGTGAACCGGATGCCTGTACTGAGTGATGAAACACATGTTTAGGATTTAAAACCGGGAGTGGTGGTACAGTGGGGGTTTATGCAAAATAAACTCCCACTCCGGGTTGTGTAAACACCTCATTATCATGTGTGCGAAATCTATTTATGTTTTCAGGGCTATTTTTTAGCATAAGGGAAAACGGGTAAAATGTTATAAAACGGCCATAACATAAGCGGTGGCTATTCCGAGGTGGATTTTACAGCAATAAACATTTCAGTGCACGGCAGTCTTAACAGCGGCGCAACTGCTTCAGCCGGAAACGAAAGCAACAAACCATGCTGGGCATGCCACGGTACAAAGACAGGAATATATGCAAACCAGAGCGACCAGCCTGTAAATGACCATGGCAGTACTTACAAATCATCACCAAGAAAATGCGAGGACTGCCATATCAACGGTTCGATACTCTTCAATGCTCCCGGACTGACTGAACATATAATGCCCGGACAGAAATTAACTCAACATATTACACAATAACCCGGGGGACAGATACGTTTTTCAGCACGCTGTTTTCATGGTTTACAGGTTCACTCGGGCTGTCAGGGAGCGCAGAATATGCAGGAAATGAAGTAACTGTTTCGGGCGAGGGTATTTCAGTTGTGCACTATTACAGTACGGATAATGCAGGAAATGTAGAAAGTGTCCGTGACTCAAAACAGGTGAAGATTGATAAAACGCAGCCGTCAATAACAGTAAATATGCCGCAAGAGAGGACATACCTGCATTCTGATATAATTGTACCGGATTTTAATGTGGAAGATTCGCTTTCTGGGATTTACAGTTCAGGTGCTTCAATCAACAGCAGCAATTCATCGGTAGTTTCAGGGATGGCGTTTGATATGCTCGGGCTGGAAGCGGGAAACTACGAGTTCGTTGTGCAGGCTTCGGATTATGCTGATAACACTGCTTATGCTGTGGTGCGTTTTAGCGTGGTAATTAACATTGACAGTTTAATTGCACTCACTGGAAGGGGAATTGATGAGGGATGGATTAACGATACGGCAACGTATGACAGTCTTATGGCTAAGCTTGAGGGTGCAAAGAAAAATATGGATACAGGGCAACATGTCGCTGCCATTAATATATTGAATGCCTATGTGTACCAGGTTAATTCAGCGGCTGGGAATATTATCACAACCGAAGGGGCAGAGCTTTTGAAATCAGAAGCCGGATACGTGATAGGAAGCATTCAGGATTTCCGTGTTAATAAAGTAAATACGCTGAAATGAAGAGAATCCGGTAACTTCCGGAATGTTCAGTAAGTTAAAGGAAGAAGTAATCGAATCAGCGGACATTACCACGATTCTTCCCTCTCAATCGGTATTCACACTACGGACAACGCCGTGCTCATTCTCATAAGAGGGATGAAGCTCAATCTTCAGCCGTGTAAGATGCTGTCAGTAAACTCTTTCTGTATTATCTCGAATATATTTCTTTTCACGACTTCACCTATTTCCTCTTTAACTTTAT
>JACUTP010000138.1 GCA_014859785.1 Candidatus Methanoperedentaceae archaeon
AGCAATGAATATTTAAACTAATCGTAAAGCGCCGAGGGGGAGATTCGAACTCCCGAGGGGCAAAGCCCCACAAGCTTTCCAGGCTTGCGCCTTAGCCGCTAGACTACCTCGGCATTTTAACATCCTGATGTGCCGGCTACTTATTATGCTTTTGCCTTCCACCCCTTCTTATACGTTCCCGGCTCCAGGAACACGCGGTCGGTAGTAACCACAACACCCATCACAGCCTTTAATATCTCCCTGGACTTCATCTGTGCCTTCCCAAAAGAAACAGCCTCACCCTTTTGTGTAAAAACAGCCACAAGGTCTCCCTTTTCAATACCGGAATCAAGTAAAAGCACACCCGGAGCAGCAAGGCTCGCACCATGACAGAGCGCATCCACGGCATTATCCCTTATTACTATCTTAGGCAGGTGCGACAACCCGTACTCCATCGGAAGGATTACCTTTCTCAACAACCCCTCATTGTTATTTTCTTTCCACTCCACATACGCGTCCTTCAGGTCATGGAGGGTAACCAGTGTTTCATCCTCCCGGAACGGTCCTGTTTTAGTACGGCGCAGTTCATACATACTCGCACCAGTGCCCATAGCCATCCCCATATCATGACACAATTTCCTGATATACGTACCAGCCTCGCATCCAACCCTGAACAGGACTTTCCCATCCTCAATTTCAAGAATCTCAAGATAATAGATATCCCTTATCCGCGTTTCCCTTTTAACTGCCGACTTTATTGACGGCTTCTGGTATATCCTGCCAGTAAACTCCTCAAAAACACCATTTATAATCTTTTTTGGCATTGGTTTATGCAGCTTCATCAGGCATACATACTCCTTGCCAGCAGTCAGGAGCGCATCCACGCCTTTTGTTGCATTCCCCAGCATTATAGGAAGAAGCCCTGTAACATTCGGGTCAAGCGTGCCGCTGTGCCCTGTTTTATCAAGTTCCAGTATTTTCTTAACCCATGAGGTTATCTCATGGCTTGTGGGACCTGCCGGTTTATCAAGATTCACCACACCCTTTCGGATATACTCCACAATCGGACGCTCAACCGGCTTCTTACCATACCTGTCATCAGTAGTATCCTCTGATTTTACAAAGATTTCCCTTTTTATTTCAGATGGTAACAGATTCATGATAAATAACTAACAGCCTTTGCAACTATTTCTGTAATCTCATCAGGATTCCATTTTCCTGAATCAATCACAAGGTCATATACTGAAAGGTCTGATACGTCAATATTATAATAATCCAGGTAACGCCCTGCCTCACACCTTGACCGTTTCGAAGTTTCATCAAGTGCAGATGATAAGTCTTTATTCTCCCGGTTTGCAATTCGTTCAGCCCTTGTTTCAAGGGAGGTTTTGAGCCAGATTTTAAGGTCAGCATCCACAAGAAAACCAGAAAGCCTGCCTTCAAGGATGATGTTATCTTTCTCCTTTGCAATTTTCTTTTGTGCTTCGTCAAGCTTACGGTCAATCACATCATTGGAGCTTGCAAGTACCCCGAACTCCTCAAGTGACATACAGCGATCCTCTGCCATTTTCCTGAAAATATCTCCCACAGAGATATGTTCCATACCAAGCTTGCCAGAGAGTCTTTTCGAGAGAGTGCTCTTTCCGCTGCCAGGCGGACCACTTATAGTGATTATCAATTACATACCGCCAATATTCAATGCTTTTCTTGTCATCTGGCTTACAGGTATGGAACACAGGAAATACCAGAATAACCAGTGCTGGAAAGGTCCGAAAAGCGGGTCGTTCAACAGGCGCTCACCCCAGAAGGGGAAGACCATTGTTGCATCAGGTGTATTACTGATAACAAGGTAAACCCAGAAAAACAGCGGAATTGAGATTATACTGATATACAGCATGGGTTTGAACTGCTGCTTCATCATCTCCATCTGGTCACCCATCATCTGGGTGCGCTGGGATTCCAGTTTTTTCATTTTCTGGGCGTTATTTGCAAGCTGTGCCTGCTTGAACTCTTTCTGGATATTCTTCATCCGCTCCTGCACGCGCTTCATCATATCCCAGTCCATCGTGTATTTCTGGATAAGCGACGCATACAAACCCGTTATTGCTGCAAGGATGAATATTATCATATGCAGCGGAAGGAGGTTCAGTAACGGGTTTAACACCGTACCAACTAACCGACCTATCACATCCCTCATTTCCGGGAATACTATGATGCCAAACATCATGAATATGCCAACATAAATGGCTAATTTATTTAACGTCTTTTTAATCATATTTCTTCCAGTACTTTGGCTATATCCCCGAAAATCCCGGGGATATCCTTTCCGCCGTCAATTGTATGTAAAAGAGCCTTCTTATTATAATAATCTATCAACGGCTCGGTCAGTTTCTTATAGGCAGCCAGCCTGTTTTTCACGGTTTCAGGCGTATCGTCATTGCGCTGGTACAGTTCACCATTACAGGAGTCGCATATTCCTTCTTTTTTCGGCGGGTTGAACAAAACATGGTAACTTGCACCGCATGAACACATCCGCCTGCCTGAAAGCCGGTTTATTAATTCCTCGTCATCCACATGGATGTTCAGGACAACATCTATTTCCTTTCCCGTATTATCCAGGATTTTACCAAGTGCATCTGCCTGCGCGAGCGTCCTTGGATAACCGTCAAGCAGGAAACCGGATGAACAGTCAGGTTCTGATAACCTTACCTTTATAATATCCAGTAGCAGGTCATCAGGAACAAGCTCGCCCTTATCCATATATGATTTTGCTTTTATCCCGAGCGCTGTGTTCCTGATGATATTATCTCGAAGCATGTCGCCTGTTGAAATATGGGGAAGTGAAAATTTTTCTGATATCTTCTTAGCCTGTGTACCTTTTCCAGCTCCCGGGGGACCGAGTAAAATAATAATCATTTTGAATCGAATTACGTAATGATAATGCGGGTATTAAATCTTATGATTTTGCTGCACCGTATCTTAAATACCAATTTAACCAAAGAGTTTTTCAACTTCATGAAGGTCAGATGGCAAAGAAAAGATTACGACTTTGTCACCTGGAATTATTTTCTCGTTGCCATCCGGTATTATAACATCATCTTCCCGCACTATGGCACAGACAATGGCACCTTTGGGGAATTTAACATCCTTGAGTTTCTTATTGGTTATTTTCGAACCTTTTTTTGCTATCAGTTCGAGGATTTTCGCCTTCTCCTCAATGGTAACCATGGACTGGATACCGATACCCATGGTAAATTTAAGGACTTCGTTAACAGTGGCTTGTATCGGACTCATGGCAACATCCACCCCAACCATTTCGAAAAGTTCAGCATAGTGCGGGCGGTCAGTCCTGGCAATAACTTTTTTTGCTCCCATCCTTTTTGCAAGAAGAGAACACAACAGGTTTTTCTCATCACTGTCCGTGACAGCCACAACTGCGTCCATTGATTCTATGTTTTCCTCCTTCATCAGGTTGATATCAGTTCCGTCACCATTAATTACCAGCACTTTTTCAAGTTCCTGCGCTAGTTCCTCACTTCTTTTTTTATCCACTTCGATTAATGTAAGTTTGAAATTTGCTTTGTAAAGGAGTTTTATGAGATAATACCCAACGTCCCCTCCTCCCACGATGGCTATTTTCCCGCTGCTTCGTTCATGTTCCTCAAACAACTTTTTAGTTTCATAAACCGCTTCTGTTTTCCCGACAATTACAACCCTGTCGTTTAGCTGTATGACATCATCACCGTGTGGTATCATCAGTTCGGAATCGCGGATGATAGCGGACATAATACAGCAGTCAGGGAGAGCTGAATCTGAGAGTTTCTTGCCAACAAGCGGGTTTTCCTTACCAACTTTGAGTTCCATCATCTTTACCTGCCCTGACACGAAACTGTCAACATCAATTGCCTCGGGTATGTATAATATCTGGTTAATTTCGGAAGCAAGTGAAAGTTCAGGGCATATCATGGCGTTTATGCCAACTGTTTCACGGACTGATACCGGGCGGTCAATGTAATCCGGATTACTTACCCTTGCTATTGTTTTTAATTTTGGGTTCAGGAGTTTTGAAGCCATACATGCCACGATGTTTACTTCATCTATGCCTGTTACCGCAACAACAAGCTCTGTTTCCCTGACATTTGCCCTACTAAGAAGTTTCACGTCAGCGCCGTTACCCTGCAATACCTGCACATCCAGTTCCCTTGCCCTGTTGCACGCTTTTTCGTCTTTATCTATTATGAAAACGTCATTGTCCTGGCAGAGTGTTTCAGCAACATGATACCCGACGTCCCCTGCACCAATGATTATAACCCGCATTATGTACTCCGAAGATTTTATTAAAAATTGGTTCCCTGTTTACTGTCCTGAATTTGCTGTGTCGGATTCCAGAAGGTTTTTCCCTCTGGTAAAGCCGATAAGTGCTGATGCTGCAATAACCAGGAGAATTATCGCCAGTGAGACATACCGTGTGGTTTCACGGTCTATGTTTCCAAGGGCAATCATGTAAATAACATCAGCTGTCCAGATTCCTATAATGAGACCAAAAAACCCGAATATAATTGCATAAGATGAATTTTTGAGTATTTCAGTTATTTTCATGTTAGCCTGATAAAGGTATTTCTGTGTTATAAATATATCGAAGTTTTAAATGAATCCCTGAGGAGAAAATCCAATCCAATTAAAAAACTGGCATTTCTATATATGTTTCTATACAGAACCTGGCAAGGGGCTTGTTACCCGGTATCTTGACTTTATCCGTGAGAAAAATTTATTGCAGATTCAGCTAAATGGGGGTAAGGAAGATTGGTTATGTTTAAAGATGTCAAAGATACTGCCGTCTGGAAAAGAGGGAAAGGAGGGTTTTCAGTTAT
>JACUTP010000139.1 GCA_014859785.1 Candidatus Methanoperedentaceae archaeon
CATATTGCTAAACTCGAAAAAGCAGATCGTCTGTACCAGGTTGTTGCAAAGTTCTGTGAGATTGACCTGCATCCAGATAAGGTTTCTAATATAGAGATTGGATACATCTTTGAGGAACTTATAAGGCGGTTCAATGAAGCCAGTAATGAAGAGGCTGGTGACCATTTTACACCAAGAGAGGTTATCAGGCTGATGGTTAACCTGATATTTGCTCCTGATAACGATACCCTGACTACCAGAGGTATAGTGAAAACTCTTTACGATCCTGCGGCTGGGACTGGTGGTATGCTGTCTGTTTCTGAGGAATACCTTCGTGAATTAAACCCTGATGCAATGCTTGAGGTATTTGCCCGGGACTGCCGCGCATTAATGATGGTTCGATACTCTCCCCGGCACCCAGTTTTATTTCAAGCAGGGTGTATGCAGGTTTATACAGGATTTCATGTTGCATAGCGGACAATTGGGATGGATTATATTAAATCTGTTTATAAGTCTGTGGAATAAGATATTTAACTTAATGAGTTGTATTTGTATTAATGAATGACTATTTTTGCATAGTTCCGGATACCAGTGTAATCATTGACGGGCGTATTACAGCGAAACTGGAATCAGGCGAGTACAGCGGCGCCACGATTATCATTCACGAAGCACTTGTATCAGAACTTGAAGCACAGGCAAACAGGGGAAAAGAAACCGGGTTCAAAGGACTTGAGGAATTAAAAGAACTCGTTGAGATGGCAAAAAACAGGAAAATCAAAATCGAGTTCGCAGGAAAAAGACCCTCCTTCGAGCAGGTGAAACTCGCATCCGGCGGGGAAATCGATGCTATGATTCGCTCCATTGCTGCAGACAGGGAGGCTCTTTTTATTACCAGTGACAGGGTGCAGGCAGAAGTTGCATGCGCTAAGGGACTTGAAGTTGAATACTTTCCGCCGATAATTGAAGGATTGAAAAACCTGGCGATAGAGGATTATTTCACCGGGGATACACTTTCAGTCCACCTGAAGGCTAATGTCCTGCCAATGGCAAAAATAGGCAGCATCGGGAACCAGAAACTCGTTAACATAAGGGATAAACCATCTTCCCACGATGAACTCCGTAACATCACAAAGGAACTGATTGAGCGGGCAAAAAACGACCCTGATTCAAACCTTGAAATAAATTATGCGGGCGCAATGGTTTTCCAGATTGGCACAATGCGTATTGCAGTTGCGCAGCCCCCCTTTTCCGATGGCATGGAAATAACAGCGGTAAGACCTGTTGTAAAAGCATCCCTCGACGATTACAGGCTGAGCAGTGAACTTAAGGAGAGGATTATTGAACACCAGCGCGGGATTCTTATTGCAGGTCCTCCGGGTGCAGGAAAATCAACCTTTGCGGCAGGTCTGGCAGAGTTCCTGCACGGGAAGGGATTTATCGTCAAGACAATGGAATCACCGCGTGACCTGCAGGTGCAGGACGCCATAACCCAGTATGGTCCGCTTGAGCGCGACATGGAAAAGACGGCAGACATAATGCTGCTGGTAAGACCCGATTATACGGTATATGATGAGGTCAGGAAAACAAAGGACTTCCACGTATTTGCTGATATGAGAATGGCTGGTGTGGGAATGGTCGGGGTGGTGCATGCCACACGCGCGGTGGATGCTGTCCAGAGGCTTATCGGAAGGGTTGAACTTGGCATCATCCCGCAGGTTGTGGATACTGTCGTGTTTATCGAAAAGGGCGAGGTTTCCATGGTGTATGATATTGAGTTCACAGTAAAAGTGCCAGACGGGATGGTGGAACAGGACCTTGCGAGACCTGTAATCACGGTTTCTGATTTTGAGAGCAAAAAGGTCGAGTATGAAATATACACGTATGGTGAGCAGGTTGTGGTGATGCCTGTTGGTAAGGCTGACAGGAAAATACCGGGTGTATGGTCGCTTGCACGAAATGAAATACGGAAAGAGATTGGAAAATATACACAAAAAGGTTTTGACGTAAATATTGATTCTGATTCCAGCGCAACAGTGTATATGAATGAAGCCGATATCCCCGGAGTTATCGGCAAAGGCGGGAAGAATATTGACCAGATTGAGAAAAAGCTGGGTATCCACCTCGATATCCGCGAAAAGACCGGCGGAAGCAAAGAGCACGAAAGCGCAAAGGAAGAAATGTTGAGTTTTGTTCCCATGGTTGAGAAGACAAAGAAGTATGTTGTGCTTAAAGTTAAGGGCATTCCCGGCGAGTCAGTGGATGTTTATTCGGGCGATGAATATCTTTTTTCAGCAACTGTTGGACGCAAAGGTGATATTAAAATTGGCAGGGATTCTGAAGAGGCTTTCAGGATACTGGAGGATTCATCTGCTGTGACGCTGCGGCTGACCATAGCAGCGTAAACCGAATTGGCAGGTTTTTAATAAAATGTAACTTATTTTACCCCAGAACATGAAATGCAGGAAATGTAACCAGGAAGCAATTATCTACCAGAAATATTCTAATACCCACCTGTGCAGTGAGCATTTTATAATGGATGTTGAGCGCAAGGTAAAGCGCGACATAAGGAAGTTCCGGATGGTTGGCATGGGTGAAACAATTGCAACCGGGTTAAGCGGGGGAAAAGACAGCATGGTACTGCTTTACATTCTGCACAAGATTTTCCATAAAAGACATGATTTAAAACTGCATGCTATAACAATTGATGAAGGTATAAAGGGCTACCGCGAGCATACAGTACCAAATGCTGAAAACCTGGCAGGAGAACTTGATGTGCCACTTTCGATTTTTTCTTTTAAGGAAGAGTTCGGGATTACACTTGATGAACTTACAAAGAAAAAGGAAAACGCGTCCTGTACGTTATGCGGCGTTCTCCGGAAGAACATATTGAATAAGGCTGCAAGGGAACTCGGTGCGGACAAGCTTGCAATCGGTCATAACCTTGATGATGAGGCGCAGACTATTATGATGAACTACCTGCGCGGGGATGTGGACAGGATGGGGCGTATGAGTGGTGTTCCACAACCCGGTCTTGTATTAAGGATTAAACCCCTGCGAAGTATCCCTGAAAAGGAGGTGGCATTGTATGCGTTTGTGAATAACCTGCCCGTTAGCGTTGATGAGTGTCCGTATGCAGGAGAGGCGCTCAGGAACGAGATTCGCCGGATGGTTAATGATTTTGAGGTAAAACATCCAGGAACAAAGTATTCCCTGCTTGGTGGAGCTGAGAAAATTTCAGAGGCTTTGAAGCCGAAGGAAATGCAGGTTGTTAAGTGCAGGGTGTGCGGGGAGCCGGGCAGCGAAATAATGTGCAAGACATGCAGACTGCTTGGCAGGTAGGTTTTTATCTCATCCGGTGGGGAAAAAGAAAGAATTATTTAACAGACCATCATAGAGCCAAACCATGTTCACAATATACCCTGCCATCGACCTGAAAAACAAGAAATGCGTATCCCTCATCCAGGGAATCCCGGGCACAGAGCGCGTATCACTCGACAATCCGCTTGATGTTGCAAAAAAGTGGGTTGACGCGGGAGCAGGCGCGCTTCACCTGATAGACCTTGACGGAGCCATAGAAGGCACGCGCACAAACAGCCCGATAATCGAATCCATTGTCCGTGAATTCATTGTGGAAACCCAGGTCGGGGGAGGCATCAGGACAAAGAAGGACGCAGCGGACCTGCTCTCACTCGGTGTTGACAGGGTAATCCTGGGAACCGCAGCGATTAACAACCCGCAAATTGTCGGAGAGCTTGCCCTGGAATTCGGAAGCAGGCACATAACAGTTGCCCTTGATTCAAAAAACGGCAAAGTCACAACCCACGGCTGGGTAAAGCAGTCCGAATTCACGGCAGTTGAGCTTGGCAGGAAATTCCAGGAACTCGGTGCAGGAAGTATACTTTTCACGGACATTGATACGGAAGGCTTGCTTAGTGGCATAAATCCCGAACCCACGCGGGAACTTGCACAGGCGCTGGATATTCCGGTCATCGCATCAGGCGGCATCACCACGCTTTCTGATATAGGGATGATAAAAACGACAGGTGCGGCAGGTGTTGTGATAGGCGCGGCGCTGTATGTCGGGAATTTTACACTGAGTCAGGCGCTGGATTATGAAGAAGAGAATTAGAATTGTATAATTATTATTAAAAATATTTAATTTTGATAAATATTATTGAAGTGACATAATCAACAGGTACGTGGTTTTGCGAAATCACGATTGGGCTGTTTTAGGTGGATTCCTATACCATAATTGCCATGGTATGTTAATCTATGGTTGGAAAACAAGATTTTTTATGTTCCATGAATGGAACATATTCTGTAGAGTTATTTATTGAAAAACGTTATCTATCGAGAGGATATGGTGAAAAAACGGTTAATTTTTTGTGGAATATAAAGGGCTGACGAAAATCGGTGTGTAATATATTTTTTCAAAACCACTTGTTAATGAGCAATTACATAAAAGGGGCATTCATGCTGGCATGGGTGAAACCGTTCATGGCAGCGCCTTCTATCAAACCGGCAGCATTGAGTTTCATGCCTTTATAAAGCGTGGTGGTATCAGTAACAAAAGGAATTCCCCCTGCCTCCTTCACAAGGTCAACAACCGTACTTACGATCACAGGTCTTACATGTGTGGTATTCCCGTACTCACCAGGATGTATTTTGATGGCTACTAAATCCCTTTCCTTTACGGGCGAAATATGTGGGAAAATGTCCTTTACCTGCTGCGGCTGGCTGTCCTGCGGTCGTTTAATGTTTGAATCCCTGTATATTATTTCACTCAAAAGTTCACCATGTAGCTTATTGCTTATTTCAATGAATGGATAAATCCGGA
>JACUTP010000140.1 GCA_014859785.1 Candidatus Methanoperedentaceae archaeon
TTTTAACAATAGCAACCGTTGTTTTGGCAGTTGCAACCATCCAATTAAAAAATACAACTGAAAAATATGCCAAAACTGCTGAGGAGATGCTGGAATCGAATATCAAACATACTGATATTGTTAATGATATGTTGAATGAACAAAGAACAACAATGAGAAAAGAACGTCTTCTCAAAGAGATGGATTTACTAGTGGCACCATTGTTTTCTGTAAAAGGTGATGGCACACTTTTCCAAAAAGGAGAAGAATCTAGAAACAATTCTGACCCTTTAGTTCATAAATATTATGATTTTTGGGATGGAATCAAACAAAATGCATATTTGGGGTCTAGCGATTTGCGGGAAAAACTTGACAATTATTTTAAAAATAAGTCGCCTGTTAGAGAAAGTCCGGACCCTGCTTTTACTAAAGCCAGAGACGAACTCTGGAGCACAATACAAAAAAGATATGACGAATTAAATGAAGAATTATCAAAACTTGAGAATCATTAAATTGAACTTCACCTATCACTTATTCTCTTTCTATTAATCCTCTGAACATCTCTCACCTTCCCACCAAGCCTGCAAACAACCCACTTCCTTCTTAATCCTGAATTTAAGGCGCAGGCATCCAATATTACAAATAATCCAGATTGCCCCTGAACAAAAAGATATATATTAACACAACACTAACATGACATTAAGGCGACATATATGGTTCAGGCTATAATAAACATCGAAGAACACACCAACAGGATTTTGAACATTGTCAAGGCTAAATATGCCCTGAAAGACAAAAGTTCTGCTATTGACTTCATGGCAACACAATATGAAGAGGAAATACTTGAACCCGAACTCAGACCTGAATACATTAAAAAAGCCATTAAAATAAGCAAGCAAAAACCAATCGATGTGGGCAGTGTTGAAAACCTGAAAAGTAGATTAGGTCTTTAAAATCTGTATGTACACCTTAAAGATAAAGCCTGATCTTGAAAATACACTCAAGAAGCTTGCGAAAAAGAACAGGAAACAGGTTGAGATTATTCTTAATAAAGTAGATGAGATACTTGCAAACCCCCACAGGTACAAGAATCTTCGCGCGCCTTTGAATGAATGGAAAAGAGTGCACGTGGATAAACATTTCGTGCTGGTTTATTCTGTTGATGAGGAATCAAAAAGCATTACGCTGGAAGATTACGATCACCACGATAACATCTATAAACACTGAGGCGCGAATGAAATTACGACTGTTTTAAAATATTCCCCCACCATAACCCGTTTCTCTTCATTTTCAAATATTCTCGTTCTGGTACACTCCTGAATACCCTTCATTAACCCTCTCACCCAGCCTGTAAAACAACAACTGCAAAACACGCGCATCCTTCTTAACCCTGAACCCATCCTCATTCAGCACCACAAGCAGACTCTCACTGCGCCCGCTGTACCCCGCATCCCACACGGCAGTCTCGATAGTCACGCCGCACCGCAAAAGGCTTGAGCGCGGTTTTGCAATCGCTGCAATATCCTTCGGGATATTAACCACTTCATTAAACAATATCTTGTAACTCCCGCGCGGCAGATGCAGCCACCCATCATCATCAAATTCAATATTCACGGTTTCAGGAAGTTTCCTTTCCGAATTATCAAAAGCAACAGCGCCATGACCTGTGTGCGCTTCCACCTTCTGTAACGTCAGTTCAATGCCATTTGGCTGTACCTGTATCTCAGGGTCAATCATCTGTTCAACAAGCGGCGGGTTACTGTTAATCAAAAAGACTAATTCATCATGGGCTAGCATAGACATAGAAACACAATTAGGAGAAAACAGGATAAATGTTGCTGAAAAAAAGAAAATAAAAAAAAGAAGAGGGATTTCTCCATCCCCCTTAAACTGTATTTTTCATAGATTCATGGAATTTATTTTGGCAAAACTTGCGCAGCTATTTCTTATTCAGAATAACCACAACATCTTCGCCTGTAAAATCCGTGCCGTCAAGCAGTTTTCCTGTGAGTTTCAATACTTTTACATCACCATCACTGACAGAACCAAGTGCTGAAAGAACATCACCAGTTTCAAACTTCAGTGTAAGGTCAAGGAAACCGTCAGGTCCATCGGTAGTACAGTCAAAAGCATCCACTTTGCCTGTATAAGGTTCATATGGTGCCGCCGCGTCTTCCATGTCCGAACGCAACGGAGCCACTCCTTCAAGAAGAACCGTTGCCACATCCACCTGTGTCACATCAAAGCTGGCAGTACCTAAAATTCCAACAGGCAACACTCCTTTAGAATTAGTATTCAATGGATTTCTGCATGAAGTTGGTTTGATATCCACAGGCACTTCAACAACCTTCGGGCGCGTCCACTCCTTTGTCACTATCTGCGAACAAACATTGTTCCCGCCCTGGTCTGTGAAGCATGCCTCTATTTCATCGATACCAACGCCGCCCGTACCAGTGTAGGTAAATGCCGCATTACCGCTGGCATCAGTAACATCTGTTCCTGTTGCTCCGGCATTAGGTCCGGTTATAACACTGAAAGTAACCGTTACGTTGGGCTGCGGAGTTCCGAGCAGGTCTTTGAGAGTTGCTGTAACAGTGTGGTCCTGTCCTACCTCATTAGTATCAGTGGCTGGGGATAAAGCGATTCCTACAACCGTAACACCGCATGGCAGGTTGGATGGGTTAAATGGCTGCTGGAGTTCCTGTACCCACATATTTCTAAGATTGGCTTCATTGTAATAGAGGTAATCCATATCAAGACCATTGTAAATTAACAGCCCTTTGTCTGTCCCTGCCGGATATTTTGCATAAGTATGTACAGGACCTGTCGTTCCGAGATAATTTGTCCCTGACATGTCAACACACCAGTTAGGGTCATAGGTTGTCATTACGTTCATATCGCCAACTGCGTCAGTACTGCCGCCAAGATACGTTGCATTTATATAATGCAGGTCAGTGATTATATTTGAGGACAACGTGTTCTCCTCAAGAATGTTCAATGTACCACGCGCACCCATTGCTCCGGGGTTTGCCGTACTGAACGGGAATGGTATCCAGCTATAATCTACTGTTGAATAGCATTCACTATCGAAGATAATCAATTTTTTACCCGAATCAACAAATGATATAAGGTCTGCTTTTTGCTGGGATGTTAAGGTGTTGGCATTGCACTTCATGGAATAGCTTGCCATGTTAAGGACTGCCGTATCGTATGCAGCCAGTGAAGATGCATCTACAGCGGATGGCGCCATCGGGGTAAATGTAAAATCACCAAGTTCTCCAGCGGTTCCGGTGACCGGCAAGCAGCCGCCATACGTATAATACATGGAATTGGCATCTGTTGTAGAGCCATAATTACATGTCGTTCCCGAATTAAGGGTTGTTCCTCCGATTATTACCACGTTACTGGACTGTCCAGAGTGTGGGTCTGCCTGTACTGGCTGGCTTGCTAAAACTAAAGCAAGTAGTAAAACAAGCCCCAATCTCATTATAGCTTTAACTGGTTTTTTCATTTATTTTCCTCCTATCTTTTAGTCTACTGTTGACAGGACTAACTATGTCAGCCCTGTACCGCGCTCCCCTCAAGCGCATGACGCACTTACCACACTACCCTTTCAGGCAAACCCCCTGTGCATCTCGGACTTTTTAAAATGTGGTTTAGATAAAATCCCACAATAAATTATATCTCATTACATTTCACTCACCAGATAATCAAATGGCGCCCAATATTGCCGTTTTTTGGATTATCACTGCCACCTTACATGATTATGATGTAATCTATCGTATTTATGTTTTTCTTCAATTTATAACGAATGTTTATTATAATGTTCATCTTTTTAATAATGTTTTATATTAATACAGAATAAATAATCTAAAGAAGCAAATCTTAATCTAAATTGAAAATAATGATTAAAGCAAATCTTGCCGTATCAGAAATCATTAATGCCATCAGGTAAAATGTGATATAAATGACCACTATTGAACTTTATTACTCGGACACATGCCACGACTGCCACCAGTTAAGGCTTTTATTAATGCAAATCCTTCCAAGGAACGTGAAATTCAAGGAAATAAACACGTCCTATCCTGAAGGGCAGGCACGAGCCTTGCAGCTCAACATAATGTCAGTACCCACAATAGCAATCGATAATGAGGTTGTGTTTGTGGGAAGAGTGTCAAAAGAGGAAATCTTAAACGAAATAAAAGCACGTGAGACCTGAGCATGGAACTTAACAAATACAAAAACATAACCCGCAGCATCTCAGACACCTACGTAAACGTCCATCCCATCCAGCGCGGGGGCGTCCTGACAGGAGAAGCAAGGAAAGCCCTTCTTGAATTCGGTGACGGTTATTCTGTTTGCGATTACTGTTTTGAAGCCAGGGTTGACCTTATTGACAAACCGCCTGTGAAGGATTTTACACAGGACGTGGCTGAGTTTTTGAACATGGATGATGTCAGGTTCACGGCAGGCTGCCGCCACGCAAAATGGGCTGTCATGCACATGGTCTGCGAACCAGGTGACACTGTTGTGGTGGATTCACTTGCACATTATACCTCATACCTTGCGGCGGAAGCAAACCGGCTCCATGTTGTCGAGGTGCCCCATAACGGCTACCCGTTATTTGAAATAGATATCGAAGGGTATGCGCGAAAGTTCGAGGAAGTGGAACAGAAAACAGGAAAGCTTCCCTCGCTGGCAGTACTCACCCATGTTGATTACAGGTACGGGAATATCGCAGATGCCAGGAAAGTCGGGAGGATATGCAAGGAATACGGCGTTCCGTTCCTGC
>JACUTP010000141.1 GCA_014859785.1 Candidatus Methanoperedentaceae archaeon
TAACAATCAGGAAAAGAATGCTGACGCCACAAATTTCCACAAGATTATTTAACTCAATAAAACATACAGCAATTGCACAAACAGGTGCACAATGATTTCAAAACAGGAAATTCTGGATATTTTAGAGGGGTATGATAAGGAAAACCTGGCTATTGCTACGGTCTGTTCCCACAGCAGCCTCCAGATTTTTGACGGGGCAAGAAAGGAAGGTTTCAGGACAATCGGTATCTGCATAGGCAAGCCCCCGAAGTTTTATGACGCTTTCCCGAAAGCAAAACCTGATGAGTTTTTCAGCGTGAAGGATTATAAGGAAATACTTACAAGAACAGATGAACTTGCAGCCAAAAATGCGATAATTATTCCACACGGCTCTTTTGTTGAGTACCTTGGTGCTTCCAATTTCCTTAATCTGCGGCTTCCAACCTTCGGGAACAGGCATGTGCTTGAATGGGAATCAGACCGCGACAAGAGCAGGGAATGGCTTGAAGCAGCAGGGATAAAAATGCCGAAGCAGATTAAGAACCCTGAGGATATTGATTCGCCAATGATGGTAAAATACCACGGCGCAAAAGGCGGTATGGGTTTTTTCGTGGTGAAAAATTATTCTGATTTCCTTGAACGGATAAATCCGGATGAGAAATACACCATCCAGGAATTCGTCCTCGGAACACGGTATTACATGCATTATTATTATTCGCCGATAACGAAAGAAGGGTACAGGTTGAGCAGGGGGACGCTTAAACTCACAGGTATCGACAGGCGTGTTGAATCCAATGCAGATGAGATATTCAGGATTGGCTCGCCGACAGAACTTGCAGAAGCCGGTATTTACCCGACATTTGTTGTGACAGGCAACCAGCCGCTTATAATCAGGGAATCAATACTGCCGAGGATATTCGAGATGGGGGAGATGGTAGTAGAAAAATCCCTCGAACTGTTCGGCGGCATGATTGGTCCGTTTTGCCTTGAAACAGTTGTGACAGACCATCTTGAGTTAAAGGTTTTTGAAATCTCAGCGCGTATCGTGGCTGGGACAAACCTTTTCATTTCTGGTTCACCGTACTCGGATTTAATCGAGGAGAACCTCTCCACAGGACGGATTATTGCCCGGGAAATCAGGGAAGCATGGAAGGTGGACAGGCTTTCCGAGGTAATATCTTGAAACCGCAGAAGAACGAATACGACGTAATTATTGTGGGAGCAGGTCCTGCAGGGATGTTCGCAGCGCACGAACTTGCTGGAAGGATGGATGTGCTTGTAATTGAACAGGGACGCGATATTGATAAACGAAGCTGCAAGATGAAACAAAAAAGCATCTGCACGCACTGTGACCCATGCGATATCATGTGCGGTGTCGGCGGTGCAGGGACGTTTTCTGACGGGACGCTGAACCTGCGCCCTGATATCGGTGGCGACCTTGCTGAACAAACAGGCGATGCGGATTATGCCTGGGAGCTTGTTGATTATGTGGACAGGGTCTTCCTTAAATACGGTGCGCCCGATTTCCTGTTTATCCCGAAAGGGGATGAGGTCGAGAAACTGAAACGCAATGCAGCTTCCGTTGGAGCAAGGTTCATTGAGATTACACAGCGCCATATGGGCTCGGATAATGCGCCGAAGGTTATCGGGAATTTTGAGAAAGACCTTAAAGAAAAAGGAATTGAATTCCTGCTTGATACGCAGGTCATGGATTTTATAATCGAGAAGGCTGCCTGCCTGGGCGTAATACTGGATGACGGGTCAAAAATCAAATCCCGGTTTACTGTAATGGCACCGGGACGGGTTGGTGCCACATGGGTGGACGGGATTGTAAATAAACACAATATCGTGGCAAAGTACGGGCATATCGATGTTGGTGTCAGGGTGGAAGTTCCCTCGATAATCATGGACCCTGTTACCCGCATCAACCGTGACCCGAAGTTCCATATCCAGACAAACACGTATGATGATTTTGTCAGGACATTCTGTACAAACGAGCACGGGTTCGTTGTCAAGGAAGAATATGAGGGATTTATTGCAACAAACGGTCATTCCATGACAAACTCAGAATCCGATAATACGAATTTCGCATTCCTTGTACGGGTGGAACTCACAGAGCCTATCGAAAATACGGTACGCTACGGGCGCTCGATTGCAAAACTTGCGACCACTATCGGCGGGGGAAAACCTGTGTTGCAGAGAATGGGTGACCTGCGAAGGGGCAGGCGCAGTACCGGAAAGAGGCTCTTGCGGAATCCTGTTACCAATACCCTGAAGGATGTTACGCCCGGTGATATCTCCATGGCATTGCCGCACAGGATTGTTACGGATATAAGGGAAGGGCTTGAGGTTCTGAACCAGATTATTCCCGGTGTGGCTTCTGATTCCACGTTACTGTATGCCCCCGAGATAAAGTTCTATTCCATGCAGGTTGATGTTGATACAAACATGGAAAGCTCGATAAAAAACCTGTTTGCTGCTGGTGACGGTGCGGGTCTGTCGCGTGATATAGTGAATGCGGCTGCAACCGGTGTTATTGCGGGGCGGGGGATTCTGGGGAAATCCGGAAGGTGAAGCCGTATCTACTTGCACACCGTTTTTAATGAAAACATCATGCCATAATATCCTTATCAATATCCTCAGCAAGTTTTTTCATTTTTTTATGCCACTCGTCAATATTTAACTTAATCATCTCTTTCATCCTGCACGGCTCAAGTGCGATATATTCATAGTAATAACCCCCTGAAGAAATGGTCATGGTCTCCCTGTAAACCAGACCGCACGTAATCAGGTTCTGGAGAGACCTGTAGGCAGTGCTTCGTTCCCGGTTCAGGACTTCCCCGAGTTTCTCCGCAGTCATGGGGCCTTTTGTCACAAGTGCTTTATACGTATCAATATCTACATTCTTGAGCCCCAGGATGCATTTGGCAATATCCTCGCATTTAAAGTCCCCTTTAATCATTTCAGGAATTGATTTTGGCATAATAATCACGTGTTTTGTACAATATTTACAAAACCTATCTATACCTGTAATCATATATAACTTATTAATGCCGGGAGGAGTAATTGCGGTACAGGGATGCAGGAAATGCGGACGGCTCAGAATATGAACACAATCAAAAAAAGGCTGAGCTTGGCGGGGAATAGATGATTATCAATTTTTAAAAGCATTCGCCATAGATTATTTCAGCATCTGTTCTGGCGTTTTCTTTTCCGTTCTATGCAATTCTTCTGAATACAAAGTCAGCACTATGGGCAAATTCAACTTTCTCTGATTTATACCATAGGTCATATGGCCGAGATGTAAATAACCCGAAATGTCCGTAAACCGTTACTTTTATATCCCGCTTTTCCAATGTGGAAGAAAAGGTGACCAATATGGTAGCAAAAGTAAACCAGGATTTATGTACCGGATGCGGAATATGTGTTGATGACTGCCCAGCAGTTGCAATAGAACTCGTTGATGACAAGGCAAAAGTCGATGCGGAAGAGTGCACGGAATGCGGTACCTGTGTTGATTCCTGCCCGAATGAAGCAATAGCAATGGACTAATCCTGCAATAATATAATAAATAAGGATAGCTATGGCAAAAATAAGGGCAGGAGTACTGGGTGCTACAGGTAATGTAGGCCAGAGATTTATCGAGATGCTAAACGACCATCCCTGGTTTGAGTTAACATCACTTGCAGCCTCTGACAGGAGTGCGGGCAAGAAATACGGGAATGCTGCCAGCTGGAGACTTGATAACAGGATTCCAGAGGAAGCTGCTGACATGACCGTTGTTCCTGTTGACCCGAAAAAAGTTGATGCGGATATAGTCTTTTCCGCCCTTCCTCCCGAACTTGCAAAAAAAGTAGAAACTGATTTTGCAAAAGCAGGTTTTGCCGTGGCAAGTAACGCAAGTGCATTCAGGAAAGAAAAGGATGTTCCTCTTCTCATACCGGAAGTAAACCCCGGACATCTTGCCCTGGTTGAACTCCAGCAGGATAAACGCAAATGGGACGGTTACATAATTACCAATCCCAACTGCACAACCATAATGATGACAGTAACCCTGAAACCGCTGATGCAGTTCGGTATCGAGAAGATATACCTTGCATCAATGCAGGCAATATCAGGTGCTGGTTACGATGGCATACCTTCCATGACAATGCTGGATAATATTGTTCCGTATATCGGGGGTGAAGAGGAAAAGGTCGAGTCCGAAACAAGGAAACTTCTTGGTGAATTTAACGGCAGTGAAGTTATTGATGCGCCGTTTGAGGTAACTGCAAGCTGCCACAGGGTGAACGTAATGGATGGACATACGGAAGCCGTCTGGGTGCATATGGCAGACAATCCTTCGCCTGATGAAGTAAAGAAAGGATTCCTTGACTTTGACCCTGGTTTATCAGACCTTCCGACAGAACCAAGCCCTGTAATCGAAGTAAAGGAAGAACCAGACAGACCCCAGCCCCGCCTTGACAGGAACCTTGGGGGCGGGATGACAATTTCAGTGGGTAGAATACGACCCGGGATACGTTATATCTGCATGGGGCATAACACCATAAGAGGAGCAGCAGGGGCAAGTGTGCTGAATGCAGAGCTTTTGAAGAAGATGGGGAAGCTTTGAATTTGAGTAATGCCCAGGGGTTGCCAGT
>JACUTP010000142.1 GCA_014859785.1 Candidatus Methanoperedentaceae archaeon
TGCAATGGGGGTAATATTGCTGCCTGTTATACTGTTATATTTGTTTTGACATGTATCTAAACACCCGGCTTAAAAAGTGCGCTTGCAAGCATGATGGCTTTGGAATAATCTCCACGAGCGCGGGAAGTATCCACAAAGACTTTCTCCATCAGCACAGGTGCACCGTAACCATGCCCCCCTCCGAGGAACACAAGCGTCCTGAAAATAAGGTTCCCTGATATGCCGTCAGGTGCCATTATGAAATTCGCTTCCCTTATGGCATCTTCTATCAGGATGGAATAATTCTTAGCATCAATCCCAAATTCATTCGCTATCTGTGTTACAGATTCAGCTACATCAAGTGTCAGGTCAACCGTATTGTCCCTGCCCCTGTCCTCTACCCGCCCACCTGAAAGCACACCCACTTTCAATTCAAACCCAAGACGGGAAATGTATTCAACGCTGCGTTTTAACATCTCAATCTTACCGTCCACAGAATTGCCTTCATCAATACCCACAGGTGCAAGAAAAAACGGAATACCTCCTGCTGTTTCAAGAAGTGCAACACGGTATATTTTACCAATCCCGAATGTTTTTTTCAATATCGAAAGCGTTTTTGTCGCACTCAGCGTTCCCCTTATTGCCCCGTTGATTTCTCCCGTATACAGCAATTCAACAAGCGCCTTTGACGGGGCTGTGGAATGTATTATATCAATACCAGTGCCTGTCGCGCGGATTTTTTCTTCATCCCCTATAAAGACAACATCAGCATACTCTGTTGCTTTTTCCGCACTTCTAATCAGTTTTTCAGAAATATCCCCTATACCAACCCCTACCCTTGCATGATTGGTTTTTGCTTTTCGTTTTATTTCTGAAAGGATATTCATTTCAGCTCTTTTTCCCAAGTTCTCTTGAGCGTTCACTTGCTGCAATAACTGCGTTCATCATGGCAACCCTGACACCATATTGTTCCATAACCCTTATTCCCCTGATTGTTGTCCCTCCGGGTGATGTTACCATATCTTTAAGATCTGCTGTGTGCGTCCCATCATCAAGCACCATTTTAGCAGCGCCGAGTACAGTCTGGGCTGCAAGCAGCCTTGCTGTTTTCCTGTCAAGACCTTCATGCACACCACCGTCAGCCAGTGCCTCGATTATCATAAATATATACGCAGGACCGCTTCCTGATAATCCGGTTACTGCATCCATGAGATGCTCCGGTAATATAACTGTCCTGCCGATAGCGTTGAAGACAGCAACTGCAACATCGGTATCCTCCCTCGATACAGCAGTTCCGAGACATATTGAAGAAACCGCTTCTTTTACAGTAGCTGCAATATTGGGCATAACCCTCACAACTTTTGTACCCGCAGGAAGTGCATTTTCATAAGTATCAATGGATACACCGGCTGCTATTGATATGATAAGCCTGTTCTTTAATGATTCCTTTATTTCCTCAAGTACCACAGGCACGATATTCGGCTTGACAGCAATTATAATTATATCCGATTTTTCAACTGTATCGCAGTTATCCTCACATGCTATTATACCGTAATCCTTTTCCATCAACTGTAATTTTACATAATCCAAATCACTTGCATATATGTTGGAAGGGGGAACCAGCCTGGAATGGAGTATTCCCTTAATGAGGGCTTCACCCATCTTTCCAGTCCCGATAAATCCGATTTTCTTGCTGGTTAGGTATGTTGATGTCATTTTAGCACTGTCCGGTACATTAAAGTGTTTGAATCGATAAAAAGATTTTCATGAAATACCTGTTATGCCAGGAGAAAACGGCTTATAAAAATGCTTACAGCTATACACAGTTGCGGAAAAAATAAAATTTAACCGGTTTCACTGAGTTTTAATATTGCAGCTGCAATATCGCCCCTGGATTCTTTTAAGGCATTCCTTGCATCTTCTTCACTTGATGAGGTCTGTTCCATCACAAGTTTGATGTCCTCATCAGGAACTATTGCCTCACGCAAAACTTCTTGCGGAGTCCCGACAACCTGGTATGTTTTGGTACCCCTTGCATCCATTATTGTGACTTCAGCATCCTTGAAAACTATATCCTTATCAGATGTCCGGATGATAACTTCTTCTACGTTATCGACTTCGTTAATGTCAATTCCCATCTGCTTCATCATAGAAGCCATTTTTTTGGGATTCATACCCCTTCCGCCAAGCCCTGGGAACAATTAAATCACCCGCAACTGCTGCATCCGCTTCCGCATGACGCATTGGGATTATCGATAATAAACCCGTTTCCATATTCGTTATCTATATAATCTATTTGCAGTTCCTTGATATCATCCTCAATATCCTTGCTGTAGAATATCTTGATTCCATTACTATCAATTTCACCATCGCCTGATTCCGGTGATTCGGCAAGGGTAAGTCCGTACTGGATTCCGCTGCATCCGAACCCTGCTGCAAAAATACGCAATCCGTGGTCGGTTTTGTTTTCTTTTTCAAGCAACAGTTTCAATTCTCCTGCTGCCGTATCTGTTATCTCGATCATTTGGATCTCCGTTCTTTCCTTATGTTATTGGGATATATAAAAATATCACAGGATTTTAAGAGTTCGGTGATTTCCATAAATTATTCTACTTTATTCATTGGATTTCCGTTCACAAAATAAACTTCGAAATATACGGAACCATAAACTAATAATATTTATATGTCCTGAATGCATTAGCAAGATAAACCATGAGCGTCAATGTCAATCGCTTGAAATGCGGATACTGTGGAGCATGTGTGGGTGTATGCCCTGTCGGCGCCCTCGAACTTATCGAAACCTGGATAGAAGTTGAAAACACATGCACGGAATGCGGTATCTGTGTAAAAATATGCCCGGTCGGATCACTGGAGATTTTATGAAAGATAAGTACGACATAATAGTAGTGGGAGCAGGACCGGCTGGTTCTATAACAGCCAGGACATGCGCTGAAGGCGGGCTTGATGTATTACTTATCGAAAAAAGGCAGGAAATCGGTGACCCTGTCAGGTGTGCAGAAGGGGTTAGCAGGGAAGGGCTGAAAAAACATATTGAACCTGATGACAGGTGGATTGCGGCAAAAGTTAAAGGCTCAAAGATAATAGCACCGGACGGGACAGAAATCAGGATGTCGGAAGATGCTTCCAGCCAGAAGGCAGGATATACTCTTGAAAGGAAGGTTTTTGACAGGGCACTTGCCCAGCACGCTGCCAGCGCAGGGGCGGAAGTCATGGTAAAAACAAGGGCAAGCGGATTATTGCATTCAAACGGTGCTGTCAATGGGATTAAAGCTGTTTACATGGGAGATACCCGGGAAATCAAAGCCGATATTATAATCGGGGCAGACGGGGTGGAATCAAAAGTAGGAAAATGGGGTGGAATCGATACAACCATGAAACCTGTTGATATTGAATCTGGCGCCCAGTTCCTTGTTTCTAATATTGAGGCTGGTGAATACAGCAAGTTCTACCTGGGCGGGGAATATGCACCTGGCGGATATCTATGGTTATTCCCGAAAGGAAAAAACACTGCTAATGTTGGTCTTGGAATCCTTGGAAGTAAATCCGAGAAGGGTATGGCTCTTTTACTTCTTCGGAAATTCATTGAAAAACATATGCCTCAGGCAAAGATACTTGAAATGGTAGTAGGCGGAGTTCCTGTCAGCGGTCCGATTGAAAAGACCGCTACTGACGGGCTTCTTCTTGTCGGAGATGCTGCGCGGCAGTCAGACCCCTTAACAGGCGGCGGTATCATCAATGCCATGGATGCGGGTAAGATTGCAGGAGAGGTCTGTATTAAAGCAAGGGAAGCAGGGGATTATTCAATGAAAACCCTAAAGGAATACGAGGACAGGTGGCGTGCTACAATCGGGAAAAACATGAGTGCATCCCTCAAGGTTAAGAACATGCTGCTTAAATTCACGGATGATCAGTTAAACAATCTTGCACATTCACTTGAAGGTGAAGATGTCAGTAAAATGACACTGCCAGCATTGCTGAAGGTTCTTGTAATAAAAAATCCCAGGATGTTGTGGGAACTGCGGTACTGAAGCAGAAGTGGGTGCTGGGAAGTGGACAACAGCAGACAAGACAGCAAACAATGCCATGCGTGCCCTTAAATATACAAACGGCAGCGAAGTCCAGTACATCACGCTTGAAGCCATAAATAAGACTTCAGGTCAGAACTTTATTCACAATGGTTCATACTGGTATTATGCAAAAGGCATCAGGATACGGACAAACAAGACATGGGATATGGGTACGGATGAACCCTCAACCGGTTTCTATTCCACGTTCGTTCCATTCGAGACACGGTACAATGCCGGTGCTGCAGCAGACCTTACAACTGCAAATTACGTATTATTAGTACGGTGAACCAGAGATGGTGGATGGCACAGCGCAGATAGCTTCCCCGCTTGACCTGCATTTCAGGAAACCCGATGCGATATGCGGGAAAAGTGTGGCATTTGTCGGGTCATTGGTGACGTATTGATCCTTGAAATATGGAGGACGGGAGGGCTCTGCGAGGTAAAGCCCACAGCAGATGCAAAGTACTGCTGGCGGTGTGGGGAATACTTTATGAGCGTAGAAAGGTATAATAAGACATGGTAACATTTTAGCG
>JACUTP010000143.1 GCA_014859785.1 Candidatus Methanoperedentaceae archaeon
TTTCCCTTACCTATCTTGCTTGCGCCTCTGTAGGCTTCGGCTACGACAGCCTGGGTTTTTCTGAAAAATCTGAGTGGATTTATGCTGAACATTTTAGCCTCTTAAACAGCTTTAACTGATAAAATACACCTTTCAACTGTCAGTATTAAAGTTATAGTTAATATAAATGCTCTTTTATGAAAATAGAGTATTTTGGAACGTTCCAGCATATCCAAAAGAGCAGAAACGACTCGCTCCAGACCGCACAGTACCCTTATCTGTGCAATCCGCCAGGTATGGGTAGAACGCCTCAGCAATTTTCGATATGCATAGACGCTGGTTTCATTTTGCTGAAACACTTGTTTAATTTTTCTGAAACCATTTCACCTGTCGTCTTGCATAAAATGTATCAGTCGTTTCACCCGTAAGAAAACTTGGGCGCAAAGATGTGCGCTGTAAAATAGAGGTGATGAAAATGAAGAAATCAATACTGATCGGAGTATCCATCGCAACAGTGGCGGCGATACTCCTTGCAGCAGTTGCACTTGGCTTTGGCAATACAGGTACAAAGTTCAATGCACTCAGTTCTGCTGAAGCCGATAATACCAGTGCCAGTGCTCTGCCTGAGGATAAGGCGGCTCTTGAGGCGCAGGCAAATACAGAGATTTCTGAGATTGCTATGAAGGGAGCAATCCAGCAGGCTCAGTCGAATGTCTCGTTCAGGATTATTGAACCCATGTATATTCCTTCCGGCTATAAGTTCGAGAGCGTAAGAGGGACAAAGTTCGTAGGCGCTACGAATGACATTGACGTGGCATCGTTCTCCTACAAGAATGGAGATGAGCAGTTGACCATTAAAGAGATAATAGTGGTAAAAACCAGGGACGACAGAACACAACCCTCCACTTTACCCAAAG
Source organism: Candidatus Methanoperedentaceae archaeon (assembly GCA_014859785.1). Classification (GTDB taxonomy): domain Archaea; phylum Halobacteriota; class Methanosarcinia; order Methanosarcinales; family Methanoperedenaceae; genus Methanoperedens_A. The sequence goes on from JACUTP010000143.1 coordinate 897, forward strand.
ACACCAGAGAAATCGTAGAGATAAATGGGATGGAAGAGCGGTTTTCTGAAGAAAACGGCATAAAATTTCTGAGCTGGAAGATAGGCAATCTTAGCCTGAGCATCACGAGCTGGAAGAACGAAGGTCAGAACCAGACCAGCAGTTCACTCAGCAAGGAAGAGATGATAAAGATTGCAGAATCTGTAAGGGAAAAGACACCGGAAAAGGCTATCGCCGAGGCGCAGGCAAAGGTTTCGTTTAAGATTCTCCAGCCGTCTTATATCCCTGCTGGATACAGGATGAATACTGCGCAGACATCAGGAACCAAATTCAGAGGTTTTTCTCTGGAAGCTGAACAGGCAAGCATTTTCTATATAAAGGGAGACGAGTTTTTCATGAAGAATGAATACCTGACCTTACAGGAACTCCTTGTATTAAAAGACGATACGGCTTCAAATATCACAGCACCCAAAACTCCATGGAAATTCGTGGATATAAACGGAGTTCAGGGGCGCTTCTTAGAGACGAGTGATGGCGTAAAGCAGTTGAGTTGGGAAGTAGGTAACCTTAACCTGACCATTGGCACTCATGCCTACAACAAGAGCGGTTTTACCGGCACACCGCTCAGCATGGAGGAAATGGTAAAGATGGCAAGGTCTGTCAAATGACCCTGCCATTAGATTTATTCGAGGCATGGCTATGAGATGGTTTTTTGACAGAAACGTTCTTGAAAACGAGTCCAGCGCCGTAATTTTCAGGTATATAAAAGAAAACCCGGGGCACGTATCCTCAAAAAATAATACATGAAACTAATATCGGTCGCGGTACAGTGCTACCACCTTGATATCCTGCTTTATGCAGGCATGGTAGCGTGCTCGATGGACGGCAAAGTCAAAAAATTCCGCGCAGCACAGAAGGCGATTGCATGAATACGTTAAAATCCATATTTGCCATACTGATTCTCATAGTTCTAACGCCAGTCTATGCTTCCGAAGATGACAATCCCCTGCGTATCGAGAATCTAACTTCCATTTCTTCTATCGTAAATCCCGCCACGCTCGAACTTGCAAAATCTGTTAATGCAGCGCCTGAGTGGAGGAATTTTATTCCGCCTCAGGCTTTCTGGAGCCCTGACGGAAGCAAGCTGCTCATAAGAAGCACGATAGGATGGTATAAAGATGATATTAATTTTCACCCCAGCAATAGAAACGGGATAGGTGCTATATACGTCATGGATTCTGATGGAACCAACCTTACAAAAATAGTATCGAATGAGATCAACAACCGCAGCAAGCCGATAGAATTTCCCAGTTCGCTCAGTTGGAGTCCATCTGGTGATAAAATTGCTATAACTGTATATAGGAATTTCTATTTGCTTGCAAACCCGGATGGAAAGGGATTGATCGCTCTTGGTACAAATTTTTCGGATATAATCACAATTATAACAAATCTCTCTGAACTCTCACGGCAAAAAGATTTAATCTGGAGTCCTGACGGAACTAAAGCGGTATTTGTAGTTAATGATCCAGATAAAATCTACATAACAGATGCTGATGGGTCTAACATAAAGCAACTTGCAGGTGAGGTAAACGAACCTTTTCTTAAAGCCAGAGCATGGAGCCACGATGGAGAACGAATAGCTTTCAGTGGAAGGAATCTCTGGATTATGAACAGCGATGGCACCAATCTCAGGCAGTTCGGTGATTGCTGGGGCGGAGTATGGAGTCCCGATGACAGTAAGGTATTATGCATGTCATCAGAAGAAGTGAATGATCAGTATATTAGGCATCTTTACCTGATAAATTTGAACAGTGGCGATAAAACAGAGATAACTAAAAGCGTCGAGGTAGGCGATCCAGCATGGAATCCTGACAGCAATAACATATTGTTTGTCTCACTCACAGAGAGGCGTAATCTTGGTATTTTTGTTTACGATTCGCAAGGCAGGAGTGTAAAATTAATTTATGAGGAAAATAACCCATTGGAAAAAGCTACATTAATATCAGTTAGCTGGAGTCCTGATGGAAGTAAAATTACCTTTACAGTTTCAGAGAATGGAATTGGGTTATACACGATCAATCCCGATGGAACAGGAAAAATCTTGATAAGCTCAAATCTCACAGGTGGCTATGCATGGAGTCCATCTGGTGATAAAATTGCTTTTTCTTCAAGCACAGCTAATGGTGAGCATATTTTTATCGCCAATCCAGACGGCACGGAGCGCACGCAGATAACGACTGGCGAAAATAAGCATTACGTCTTGAGCGGAATGGGTGGAAGCTGGAGTCCTGATGGGAGCAGGTTGTTGATAGAATCCTCTACATATAGAGCATCAAGAAACGAGGTTTTCATAGCAAAGCTGTCAGGATACGGCAGAACAATGCCCACTCGAGTACCTGGGCTTATGAAACAGGGAGAAGAGAAACGCTCACCTGAACCAAACCTCACCGTAACGCCAGAGACTACAAAATCCATAACAGCAGCAACAACCCCCGAAGCGCCGGGTTTTGATGGGGCGCTTGCAGTAGCAATTCTATCTGCAATCTATTTATTTAAAAGGAGGTACAATTGAGAGCTTAAGCAAAGGTGCAGGATTGATGATTTCAAGGAAAACAGGTTCAACGATACTGGCAGGCGCTGTGCTGATGGTAGCAGGCGTTATCGTCACAAGCATGCTGCTCGCCACAAAGCCGTCGATTATCCAGATAACCGATGGGTCTTTCAAAATCCTTGAGCTTCCCTACACCTACACAAAGAACGATGCATACGTTCTCGTAATAAGCTCTACAATTAGCGGCATGATGCTCTCGTACATTCTCACAACGCTGCTTGCAGCAGGAAAAAGCGAGGTTAAAAGCATGATAATGGAAGAAAAACCAGCAGAAATCCCACTTAATACCGATATAGCTGCTATTGCAGAGCATGTCAAAGAAGGGACGCAGTTAATCGAGGCTGTCTTAACAGCACTGGAAGGAGATGAGAAGAAGCTGGTCAAAGAAATCGCAGACCACGGCGGCGAAATGCTTCAGAACGAACTTGTTCTTTCGCTGAATTTCTCAAAAGCAAAGGTCTCAAGGATGGTGACTGATCTTGAAAAAAGAGGGTTGGTGGTTAAAAAGCAGTACGGATTGACCAATAAGGTTGCTCTGGCTGATAAGCTGCGGGGTGAGAGGAATGAGAACTAAGGTGATGACAGGAGCAGTAATAGCAATAATTTTGCTGTCTGCTGCGGTATTGTTATGGTATTTTAGCCCTTCGGATGTCAGCATTGTAAGCCTGGAAGCGCCTAAAGAGCTCAGGATGGGACAACTAAGCGAACTAAAAATCAACCTGCAAAATAATGCTCCTAAAGACGTAAATGTAATTATAAACGTGAAAAACGCATTTGTGGATGAGAAAGGGGTAAGTTTAAAAGGAATTACAATCCTGGCGCATGAAAATTTGAGTTATATGCCATCGGAAGCAACCGAACCCCAGAAAGAAGTTAAGTTAAAACCTGGTAGTAACAGCATAACTGTCAGCATAGGATACCAGGTGCCTGGCACACAAAAAGTCGAGGTCGAGGTATATCAGCAGGGAAAGCTTGCCGATTCCAGGACGGTAGAAGTTAATGTACCACCTCCAAAAATTGAGCTGAGGCTCTGGAACTATACAGGTATTAATGGAACCAATGAAATACACACAGTTTATGGTAATTTAGAAGGT
>JACUTP010000144.1 GCA_014859785.1 Candidatus Methanoperedentaceae archaeon
AGAAAAATATGGATTATTATAAGTAATTCCCACATACAAACTCACCCGGCTTAATACCTGCACCACCCCGGATTGTTGCCCCCACGTTAATCATGCTGTTTATGCCTGTATGCACATTATCACCCATCATAACACCCAGTTTCCTTTTTCCCGAATCAAATTTCCTTCCGCCAAGTTCGACAATTACACTCCTGCCGTCATGCCGCAAATTTGCAACTTTCGTACCTGCCCCGAAATTACAGCCCTCGCCAATCACGCTGTCTCCCGCATAACTCAAATGCCCGATATTCGTGCCGTCCATCACAATGCTGTTCTTTATCTCAACACCGTTTCCTATCCGGACATCATCCCCGATGGCAGTTGCAGGTCGTATAAAGCAGTTCGGACCGATATCGCAGTTTTTTCCGATAACGGCAGGTCCGATTATATACGCACCGTTCCTGATAATCGTGCCCTCGCCAACAGAAATTTTCCCTTTCAATGTTGCATACGGTTCGACTTCACCCCGCACATCCCACACGTTCCCTGTTTCAGCAAGTATCTTTTCATTGGCTTCAAGCAGATGCCACGGGAAACCTATATCCTGCCATTCTTCAAGGTTGCTGAAACCGACATGTTTTCCTGAATCAATCAGGAACTGGACAGAACCGGTGATTTCAAGCTCGCCCCTGGGTGAAAGAGGTGTATTATCGATAGCATCAAATATAGCTGGATCAAAAACATAAATGCCGGCATTTGCAAGGTCAGATGCTGTTTTTTCTGGCTTCTCAACAAGTTTTTCCACACGGTTGCCATTGACATACAGTATCCCGTACTCCTGTGGATTTGCAACTTTCTTAGCAGCAAGTACAGCCTCTCCCTCACTGTTTAAGATATTCTTAATATCCCTTGCACCTGCCAGTACATCACCGTTTGTAACAAGAAACCTCTCCTTTACATAATCCCTGACCACACCAATGGCATCAGCAGTTCCCTTCTGGGTTTCCTGTTCAACATATTCAATATTTACGCCAGTATCCGCCCCGTCCCTGAAATAGTCCCTTATTTTTTCCTTCCGGTACCCAACCACCACCAGGAAATCAACTATACCTGCTTCTTTCATGGTCAGTATTACATGTTCAAGTATGGGTTTATTGGCTACGGGAATCATGACCTTTGGTCTGTTCCATGTCAGAGGACCCATCCGCGTGCCTTTCCCTGCTGCAAGAATTACTGCCTTCATACCGCATCACCCACTATACCTGATGCCATTTCATAAAGCTCGTCACACCTGTTCCTTGATAACAGACTCGACTCCGGGGATAACTGTCGGGATTCCACTGTTACCCTTATCACGGGTTCCGTACCGCTCGGGCGGACAAGAATCCAGCCATCAGGAAGCTCAAGTCTCACCCCGTCTATTATGGAAATCTCTCCAAATTTGCGAAGCTGTCCTGAAATCCTTGCCATGGCTTTTTCCTTATCAAGGCATGCAAACGCGCCCTGTTTTACAGGATATACGGGAATGGATTCCAGCAACTTATTAAAATACCCTTCCCTCCCGATTATTTCAACAAGCCGGGCTGCCGCAAGGATGCCATCAGGACACAACGATACTTCAGGGAATATCCACGTCCCCGAGGGTTCACCTCCAAAATCGCCTTTTATTCTTTTTAGCTCCTCAGCAACATACACATCCCCCACTTTTGTCCTTGAAATTTTTACTCCCTGGAGGAGCTCGTCAATAACAAGTGATGTGTTAACAGGTACTACTACTGCCGTTTTAGCCATGCGCAGGGCAAAAAAAGCCAGCAGTTTATCACCGCTTACATAATTTCCCATGTTATCCACAGCCATCATCCGGTCAGCATCCCCGTCATGTGCTATCCCCAGGTCAGCACCTGATGATTCCACGGTATTCTTCAGAACGGACAGGTTTTTCTCAACAGGTTCGGGGTTTCGTCCCGGGAAATGCCCGTCTGGCTGGGAATTCAGTGCAATAACCTCGCATCCCATTTCCCTGAGCACATATGGCGTGATAACAGAAGCAGCACCGCATCCGCAATCAACCACCACTTTTAATGACGCATGCCCGACATTGCCAAGAATACGGGCAGAATGCTCCTCAACAGCGCCGGATTTTATGCTGAGTTTGCCGATTCTGTCCCATGCGGCTTTTTTCCATGACCTGTTTGTAATTATGGATTCCAGTTCATCCTGCTGCTGTGTGCTGAAGGCTTTTCCGTCACTGTTCCAGAACTTTATACCCCCGTATTCCGGCGGGTTATGCGAGGCTGTTACCATCAAGCCGCACTCATAATCCCTTGCAGCAAAAGCAAGTGTCGGGGTCGGAACCATCCCTGCAAGGGAAGCATCACATCCTGCCGACAGCAAACCAGATACAAGGGCATGCTCTATCATTTCCCCTGATGTCCGCGGGTCACGCCCGATTACCGCGGAACCATAAATCGTCCCTGCTGCAAGCCCGATATCCAGTGCAAGTTCGGGTGTTATTTCACTGTTTGCCAGACCCCTTATCCCTGACGAACCGAATAATGACATAATCATTTCTCCTTATTCCACAGTCACGCTTTTAGCAAGGTTCCTTGGCTGGTCAATCGAACAGTTGCGCTCCCTTGCAACATAATAAGAAAGCAGCTGCACAACCACTGTAGAGAGCAGCGGCGACAGTATCTCATCAGCCGCTGGAACCCTTATTACCATATCCACGTATTTTTCTATTTCGATATCATTCTCATCCGCAATAGCTATAACAGGTGCATCCCTGGCTTTGACTTCCTTGATATTGCTGACAACCTTGTCATAAGTAAGACCGCGGGTTGCTATCGCCACAACAGGCGTTTTACCTGAAATTAAAGCAAGAGGACCGTGTTTTAGCTCGCCTGCCGCATAACCTTCAGCATGAATGTATGAGATTTCCTTAAGTTTCAAAGCCCCCTCAAGCGCAATTGGATAATTAAAAGTCCTGCCTATAAAGAAAAAGTCATTTGAAGATGCAAAGTTTTCAGCACATTCCCTGACCACTTCCCTGTTCTCAAGAATCCGGGTTACCTGGGCTGGAATTTTCTTAAGGGACGAAATCATGCGTTTTATTTTATCCGTACTTATTTTGCCATTTAGCTTCCCGAAATACAGTGCAAGAAGGTACAGCACAATAAGTTGTGAAGTGAAAGTTTTAGTAGCTGCCACCCCGATTTCAGGACCTGACCTTGTATAAACAACACAGTCAACTTCCCTTGTGATGGTCCCTCCGATAACATTTGTAACTGCAATTGTTCCGCTTCCGTAACTTTTAGCCTGCCTCAGGGCAGCAAGAGTATCAGCTGTTTCCCCGGACTGGCTTATTGCTATTACTAAGGAACCAGGAGGTGAATGGGCATAACGGAACTCCGATGCAATTTCAACATCCACATGTATACCTGCAAGATGCTCAAAAAGGTATTTGCCAAACAAACCTGCATTCAAGGAAGTGCCGCATGCAATAACGCTTATCCTTGATATTTCCTTTACCTGTTCTCCGGATAAACCCATGTCTTCAAAAATTATATTTCCTTCAAGTTCTGAAATCCTGCCTGCAAAAGCCCCGTGGATTGAGACTGGCTGCTCGTGTATTTCTTTTAGCATGAAATGGTCATATCCGGATTTCTCGGCAGCTTCCATGTCCCAGTCAATTATTGTGACCGCTTTTTCAACAGGCTTGTTGTTAATATCAAAAAACAGCACCTCATCAGGGTAAACACAGGCAAGTTCCATATTATCCATTAATATGAAATTTCTCGTATATTTTAAGACGGCTGGAATGTCAGAAGCTATAAAGTTTTCGCCGCTGCCGAGCCCCACAACCAGCGGGCTGTCTTTTCTTGCCGCTACCATTTCAGTACCACGCAAAACAGCAACAGCATAAGAACCTGTTACGTCTTTTAAGGCTGACATGACAGCCTCTTTCAGGTTATTTCTATAATAATGGTTAATAAGATGTGCCAATACTTCAGTATCTGTCTCTGAAACAAACGTATAGCCTGAGTGTACCAGCCTCTCTTTTAGCGTCTGGTAGTTCTCAATAATGCCGTTATGGACTACTGCTATATCACCTGACGTGTGGGGGTGGGCATTTACCTTATCAGGTCTGCCATGCGTTGCCCACCTAGTATGCCCGATACCGACACTTCCCGTTATATCAGGAAGCCCTTTTTCCAGTTCAGCAATTTTCCCTTTGTCCTTGTACACTTTTATTGAGGTATTATCAAACACAGCAATTCCCGCTGAGTCGTAGCCACGGTATTCCAGTCTCTTTAACGAATCAATGAGGATAGGAGCCGCCTTTTGTTTCCCGTTATAACCTGCTATTCCGCACATGTTTTTACCACAACCATACATGATTTGTGCTCTTCAGAGACGCGAACTCCAGAATACCCTTCTGGAGCGGGAATCCACGTATGCCGCAGGCATACGTGTCTGCGACCTCCAGAGACGCGAACTCCAGAATACCCTTCTGGAGCGGGAATCCACGTATGCCGCAG
>JACUTP010000145.1 GCA_014859785.1 Candidatus Methanoperedentaceae archaeon
GATGTTAATATTGCCAATAAACTCGGTGATGTTGCTGTCCGGGTTACTGGAGTTAACAGTTTTGAGGATGTCCTGGATGCAAAAGCTGTTGATGTATCAGAAGCTGCAAAGAATATCGGGATTACTATCGGGATGCAGGCAAAAGAAGCACTTAAAAAGATGGTTTAGTTTCTGGTTATCGTTATATCCGCTACATTTACAACACGGATTTGAGGCAGGGCTAAAAGATGGTTTTAATAGTCCCCTGCTTTAATTAACATATCATGCCCTTGATAATAGACCCCATCCACGGTCATATTCCAATAAGCGAGCTGGAACAGACAGTCATTAACACGCCAGAGATGGCGCGCCTTCGGAGAATCCAGCAGCTTGGACTTGCTGACCTTGCATTCCCGGGTGCAAACCATACTCGTTTTGAGCACAGCATCGGGACACTTTTCATTGCCGATAAGATGGCAAACGCATTTGGACTCGGTAAGGAGGATATAGTAAAGGTAAGGATGGCGGCGCTGCTTCATGATATAGGGCACTGTGCATTCTCGCATGTCGTGGAAAGCGTACTTAAACGCAACCCTGCCTACCAGCCTGAAATCAACAGCAGGAAGTTCCTGAACCATGAAATGTTCACGAAACATATCATATCAAACTCATTCCACACAAAAGACGAAATTGCAGGAAAAGCTGGAGACTATGCGAAATCCTTCTTTAATGAGATTGCGCTGATGGCTACAGGGGATATTGGCTCACTGCCAAAACCCTATCTCGGGCAGATTATTTCAAACGACATAGACGCGGACAGGATTGATTTCCTTTTGCGGGATTCATACCATACAGGCGTTTCCCTCGGGCTTGTGGATGTTGACCAGATTGTGGGCAGCTTGTCATTGAATAACGGGAATATTGTCCTGGGCGGAACCCTGAGCTATGATGAGGAGATGGCACTGACTGCTGCCGAGTCCATGCTGATTGCAAGGGCACACCATTACTCTGCCATAATCCATAATCCCGGGACGCAGGGTGCAAGAGCAATGCTGCTTTATGCTCTTGAAAGCTCCCTTGAACAATATGGTGTGGAGGGAAACGATGTCAGGAAAACCGTATCTGAATTTTTCACATCATACAACGACAGCGACCTTCTGAACTTTATCGAAATTAACGGGGACGAAAGTGCGAAAAAACTTATTATGAATATCCGCCACGGCAGGATATGTAATGCAATTTCGCGGTTTAACCACAAACATCTGAACCCGAAGACAAGAATGGCACTTTCCACCATTGCAAGACACGGCAATGCCAAAAAGATGTTCGAGGATGAGCTTGCAAAACGTTTCGCAACAATGTACGGCGCGCCTGTACTTGTTGACCTTGATGTTGCAGGCGGGATTCCAAAAAGCACAAGGGTTAAACTCGGGGATGATGAAGGATTTTTCTATGATGAATCCGCGCTGGCAAATGGACTTGTCAGGGGTATCTCGCGCCAGATATCACTTTGCGTATTCTCAAGGAAGGAAAACAATCCTGCCCTCCAGGAAGCATCATACGATTTCCTGCTTGGCATACAGAAGCTCTCGCCTGAACTTTTGCGTTTTATAAGGAATGAGAATTACCTTCCGATTGAAGGGCTGCTTCTTGTTTTCTACAGCATCCACAGGATGTTTTCCAGTGAGGAAAAGGGAGTGTTATCCATGCCAAGGCTTAGGAATATTGCACGGATTTACAGGATAGTACGTGAACTCGGGGAAACGGAGAAGCTCAGGAACCTGTTTGATTACAGGTTCCATGACAGGTACGGGTTTTATTACAGTGATAAGTTATTTGAGGATATCCAGCTTCTGGTTGCCATGGGGATGGTGGATGAAGACCTGCGTTATTATGAACACAGGGGCAGGTGGAAACAGAGGTATGAGTACGTCATGACAAATGACGGGCTTGAGTATGCTGAACATATTGCACAATATTACCAGCCTGAACTCAGGATAATCGGCAAGCACCTGGGTATGATAAAACACTCCATTCCCAGGGATACTGTCAGTATCGCATTACGAAGATATAAAAAAGAAAAGTAAAAAGAGGCTTACTTTTCGTCGAGTGTTTCTTTTATAAGGGCTTTCAGGGGTTCCCTTAGCCTGCCTTGCGGATTTTCAAGGTCGTCTGCAATTAGGTCAATTAACAGGTCAAACCCGCCCGGACTTGATGTGAGATAATCCATAACCACACTATCAATACTTTCACAACAATCGATACATATGTCCACGTTTTCAATTTCCGCATCATTCACGGGTTCAAGTGCTGTACTGCAAAGGAAACATTCATTCATAAAAAATCACCTGTGCCGTTAATGATCTAACCGCATATCAATGTTATGCAAACAGCCCGTGCAGTTTTTACTTTGCAGCCTCGGTAATATCACCCTCGTACTTTGAGGGACATTTTGTCAGCAGCCTGAAAGCCTCGAATACGTCATTATTGAACTTGCCTGTTGCAACAACCTGGATTTCCTCGGCATCGGGAGGAATATCAGGCTTATCACCGGTATAGATGACGTCTATGGTTTCCGTACCGTCTGTCATCTTAAAAGCCAGGGTGCGGTTAATACCATCCCAGTTATCCGTGCCAATGACCATCGAGCCGTTAACGATAATGACCTTCCCGGCAAGCTCATCCCGTGCAGAAACCGCTTCGCTTACCTCATACTGGTTCGAGATAACACCGCTTAGACCCATATAGGCAAGCAGGACAATTATGACGGTTGAACCCACAATAAAACGCTGTTTTTTATTCATTTGTATCTTTACGAATTAATAGGATTGGTTATTCTTAAATGTTTCTTTTTGATTCCATAGTATTATTAACCTTACAAGGATAAAAGGACTGGCATGGAGCTTATCCTGGTCATTCTTATCGCATTCACGGTTGCCGTGCTTTTCTCCATGATCGGGCTTGGCGGGGCAATAATATACACGCCCCTGTTTATCTTGCTGGGATTACACCCGCTTACCGCTATCCCGATGGCGCTTCTCCTCAATACAATAACCACCGCCTCAGCCTCCATCACTTACTTGCGGCAGAAAATGGTGGATATTAAGCTCGCCTACCCTGTAATCTTAACTTCCATTCCGGGCGCATATATCGGCTCGTACTTTTCGGGCAGGGTAGATACCCACACCTTAATAATGCTGTTGTCTGTGATACTTTTTCTTACCAGCATGAGACTACTCTTTTTCAGCAAGGCGGGTTTCCAGGGGATTTCCGGCAGGAAAAGGGTAGTAATTGGAACGGGCGCGGGATTCATTATTGGCGTTGTCTCTGCACTTGTGGGTATAGGCGGCGGGACATTTATCGTGATGCTTCTCCTGGTAATCGGGCTTTCACCAAAGAATGCTGCTGTCACCTCGGCTTTCATAAGCACTTTCATAGCACTGGCAGGATTCCTGGGGCACCTGAGTTTCGGATATGAGAATCTGGATAAGGAATTGCTGCTCTATGCCGGGGTTTCGGCATTTGTTGGTGCACAGACAGGTTCAAGGGTGATGTTCAGGCGTGTTTCTTCTGAATGGATTAACAGGATATTTGCAATTGTGCTTTTGCTGGTTGCTGTAAAGTTAATGTGGGGGCTGTTCTGAGTTTAACAACAGAATTCCGGGTAAAGTAGAAGTATAGCCTTTTACTAATTATTAAACGGGAGCATGCCAAAACTTGTTATTATATACGGCACGAGTATGCGAAATACAGAGCTTGTAGCCAGGGCAATAGAAGAAGGCGCAATCAGGGAGGGTGTGGAAACCCTGCTGAAAAACGTAAATGATGCAAGCACAAATGATATTTTGAATGCTGATGCTGTGGCAATAGGCTCTCCCAATTGCAGGGATGCCATGATGCCCACAGTAAAAAAATTCCTTAAAAACCTTGCTTGTATTGACCTGCGCGGCAGGGTGGGACTTGCGTTTGGCTCATACGGCTGGGGTCTTGAAGCCATAGATGATATTCACAATATCCTTTTATCGTATGGAATGGAGATGGTACAGGATTGCGGCGTGAAGGGAAAACCTGAGGATGAAGAACTTGACGAATGCCGGAGAGTTGGGTCGCAGATTGCACGCAAAATCAAGGAATGACTGTATGTCTCTGGAAAAAAGGGATATAAAAACCGGATATGAATTAATGAGTGTAATTATGGGTAATGCAAGGGACGAGTTTAAAATTAATGCTTTGAGGGATGTTGGAATGTATGAGTGTGTATGCATGGATTGCGGGAATAAGTTTAAAGGGCTGCCAGTGGATAATATTGAGTGCCCGGCATGTCGTTCAAGGAATATTTCGAGGAAATAGGGACTCATAAACAAAACCATTAAATCTATTGTAAACCATACTGGGCAAACCCAAGTTTACAATCAGGAAAAACATGCTCAATACAATCAGGCAAAAGGCAGAAAAC
>JACUTP010000146.1 GCA_014859785.1 Candidatus Methanoperedentaceae archaeon
TATACTTTATTTCCCAAGGTTCGAAAGATTTTACTGATAACAGACAGAGGGAAATTAGATATGCCACGAATTACAACAATAAAGAGAAAATATGCTAACCTCAAGAGTCCGCAATGAACTGGAACTTTTAAAAAGACACGTTGTTGTGCTCAGGAAAGTGATGGATAGCGGACCTATCGGAATAATGAAACTGTCAGTAGAAACCGGGATACCAGACCACCAGGTCAGGTACTCACTGCGGGTACTTGAGCAGAAGGGACTTATAACACCAACAACCCAGGGAGCGGTTGCATCGAAGTCGGCTCATGAGGCACATTCGGGGTTTAAGACCGAGCTTGAAAAGATCCGGGAGATGATGACAGATATAGAAAATACCGGCTCTTAATTACCATGTTACTGGAACCAGTTGCGGAAGAAGAAAAAAAATACGAATACCTGTATCACATAGCAGATGCCAAGTTCCGTGCGTACGGCGACACGCTGGAAAAGGCTTTCGGGAACGCTGCGCTGGCGATGTTCAATGTCATGACAGAAACGGCTAACCTCAAACATGAAATGATAAAGCAGGTAGAACTCACATCACATGATATTGAAAGATTACTTGTTGACTGGCTTTCCGAGTTGCTGTACCTGTTTGAGGTGGAGGGCATCATATTCGGTAAGTTCGAGGTAGGGAGTATCAAAAAGGATGAAGACGGTTTTTCGCTAAAAGCAAATGCCTGGGGTGAAAATATTGACCTGTCAACACACCATTTTGATACACAGGTAAAAGCCGTGACGTATCATGAACTTGAAGTGAAAAAGAACGATGTTTATTGTGTCCAGGTTGTGCTGGATACATAAACATATCTCATAACATGGCAACGCAATCTATCATACGCCAAACTTAATGTCTTGTATAGCATAATGTAATTGATGGATCATAACATGCCTGAGGAAATAAAGATTGATGCCAGAAGCATCCTTAAAAAGGTCAATGATTATACATGGGACATACCGCAGGATTACAAAGCAGGTATGAGAGTACCCGGGCGGATATTCGTGTCAGCCCCGCTTCTTGCCAGCCTTGAACACGATACAATCGAACAGACTGCCAACGTGGCAACCCTGCCAGGTATCCAGAAATATGCAATGGCAATGCCTGACGCCCATACTGGTTACGGTTTCCCCATAGGGGGCGTGGCAGCTTTTGACAGGGAAACGGGTATAATAAGTCCGGGCGGCGTGGGATATGACATAAACTGCGGTGTCAGGATAATAAGGACAAACCTGACCGCTGATGAAGTGCGCCCCGGAATGAAGGAACTCATCGAACGCCTGTTCCATGAAATTCCATCAGGTGTGGGTTCAAAAAGCAAGCTGCGTGCTTCAGACAGGGAACTTACGGATGCGTTCCTGCACGGCGCTAAATGGGCAGTTGAAAGCGGTTATGGTACTGATGGGGATTTAAAACATTGCGAGGAAAACGGGTACATGGATGCCGCTGACCCCTCGAAAGTAAGCGAAAAAGCACGCAAACGGGGAAAACCCCAGTTCGGGACACTTGGCAGCGGCAATCATTTCCTTGAGGTACAGTACGTGGATAGGGTTTATGATGATAAGGTGGCGGAAGTTTTCGGTTTGTCAAAAGGACAGGTTACGGTAATGATACACTGCGGCTCGCGGGGAGCGGGTCACCAGATATGCACCGACCACCTTGGTATCCTGGAAAAAGCCACGCGCAAATACGGGATAGCGCTTCCTGACAGGCAGCTTGCATGCGCTCCTGCCGAATCGCCGGAAGGACAGGCTTATTTTGGTGCAATGGCATCTGCTGCGAATTATGCATGGGCGAACAGGCAGGTCATAACCCACTGGGTGCGGGAGACATTCACGAATTTTTTCGGGCGCGATACTGACGAACTGGGAATGGAGCTTGTTTATGATGTTGCGCACAATGTTGCCAAGCTTGAGGAGCATACGATAAATGGTAAGAAAAGGATGGTTTACGTTCACAGGAAAGGAGCTACACGGTCATTCCCGCCAGGGCATCCGGATGTTCCTGAAGCATACCGTAAAGTGGGACAGCCAGTTCTCATTCCGGGCAGCATGGGTACACCTTCTTTCGTGCTTCATGGCAGGCAGGAAGCGATGGAACTTACGTTTGGCAGTGCATGCCACGGCGCCGGAAGGGTTGCCAGCCGCGCGGCTGCAAAACGTGAGTTCAGGGGAGAGACAATCCAGAAGGAACTTGCAGATGCGGGAATATCCGTGAGGGCCACGCACCCGTCAGTGATAGCAGAAGAAGCCCCTGCCGTGTATAAGGCAAGCGAGGATGTCGTGGATGTTGTCCACCAGCTCGATATCGCACGTAAAGTCGTAAGGGTAATGCCCCTGGGAGTGGCGAAAGGATAATCGTCCGGCGCAAAGGTAAATGGCACGTTAATCAGTGTCTGGAAACTATAAATAATCCGGATTAGTTAATTTAATAACATAACAGGGAATTCTTAGTGCAAAAAAATTTGAAAAATTGTATGAGGATAATATATGACACGATACAAAATTCCTGTAATTCCCGGTGACGGGATAGGTCCTGAAATAATTACCGAAGGACGCAAAGTGCTTGATGCTGCCGGTGAGAGATTCGGCTTTGATATCGACTGGGCAGAATACCCCCACGGTGCCGACCACTATCTTGAAACCGGGGAGCTTATTTCTGAAGATACCTTGAAAGAACTATCCAATTACAGGGCTATTTATTTCGGCTCGATAGGTGATGACAGGATTAAACCCGGAGTGCTTGAAAAGGGTATTCTCCTGAACATGCGGTTTTATTTTGACCAGTACGTCAACCTTCGCCCTATTAAGTTGCTTGAAGGGGTGGAAACACCAATCAAGGGTAAAACATCAAAGGACATTGATTTTGTTGTTGTGCGTGAGAATACCGAGGATTTCTATATAGGAATCGGCGGACGGGCAAAGAAGGGGAAAAGCACTGCCACACTTGAGGTTATGCGCACAATGTACAATGTGAAATTCGGGCTGGACATTGATTCTGACTGCGAGGAAATCGGCTACCAGCTCGGTCTTATCAGCCGGGAAGGGACGCAGAGGGTTATCAGGTATGCTTTTGAGCTTGCAAAAAACAGGAATAAACACGTATCTTCTGTGGATAAGGCAAACGTACTGTCTGATATATACGGATTATGGCGTGAAGAATTTACATCAGTTGCTTCTGAATATCATGATATAAAGACCGAATTCAATTTTGTGGACGCAATAACAATGTGGTTTGTAAAGAACCCTGAATGGTTCGATGTGGTGGTTACACCCAACATGTTCGGAGACATAATAACCGACCTCGGTGCAATGATTCAGGGCGGGCTCGGTCTGGCTCCTGGGGGCAACATTAATCCTGAAGGCACAAGCATGTTTGAGCCTATACACGGAAGCGCGCCCAGGTACAAAGGGATGAACAAAGCAAACCCGATTGCAACCATATGGTCGGGTGCACTGCTGCTTGACCAGATAGGTGAACGGGAAGCATCATCAGAAGTTGTCAGGGCAATAGAGCGGAATATTGTCAATAATAAAGTGAAAACATATGACCGTGGCGGCTCTAATACGACCTCTGATGTGGGTAACGATATCGCACGATTAGTCAAGAACGCATAATAACAGGATGAATGAACTGGAACTGAGCGGAACAGGACTGGATAATGTCTTTACAATCGAGCTTAACGGCTCAAAAAGGATTATCACAAAAAGCCTGGTTACGGCGGCATCCGGTGAAAAAATCATACGTTCTGGTAGCGAAGAATACCGCATATGGAACCCGTTTCACAGTAAACTTGCGGCGATATTGCTGAAAAATGCTGTTATTCCTTTAATGAAAGACTCTGCCGTGCTTTATCTCGGGGCAGCTAACGGTACCACTGTAAGCCATGTTTCTGATATTGTGCCTGATGGGACGGTTTATGGGGTTGAATTTTCACCAAGGGCAATGCAGGACCTGATTCATGTCAGCACACGGCGGACTAACCTTATTCCAATTCTTGCTGATGCCATGCAGCCCGGGTCTTACAGGAATATCGTACCTGAAGTTGATATTATATACCAGGATGTCGCACAGCGCGAACAGGCAAGAATTGCTGTCAGGAATGGTGAGATGTTTCTTAAAAAAGGTGGGTTTCTTGTTTTGATTATCAAGTCACGAAGTATTGATGTTAACCGGAAAACAAGGGATGTTGCTGCCTGTGAAATTAAACTGCTTGAGGGGTACTTTGAGATTTTGGGGTTTATTGACCTTGAGCCTTTTCATTCAGGGCATGTGGCTGTTCTGGCAAAAAGGACGTAATTTACCCTTCAGCCTAAATCTATCATCAGTGTTATAATGCACCCGCGTTAAAAAATGTTCGAGCTGTGTTTTGTCCCGGCAACACCAGAGCTGCGG
>JACUTP010000147.1 GCA_014859785.1 Candidatus Methanoperedentaceae archaeon
TGTGATAGATAATATTAAAAATGAGATTGAGAAACTGCAAAAATAATATTATTTTAAAATAAAGCATAGATGAATAATATTTTCTGTTATTAAAGGAAACCCAATGAAAGTTAACCAGAACTGTGTCGGATGCGGGCAGTGCGCCGCATACTGCCCATACAATGCCATAATAGTATTCGGGCGCGCAAGCATAAACAGCACCTGCGTTGAGTGCGGAACATGCATTGATTACTGCCCGCTTGGTGCAATTTCGGGGGATGAATGAAAGCGGTAATTATCGGTGCGGGTCTTGGAGGTCTGCTGTCGGGTGCAAAACTTTCTGGTGCAGGATATGACGTGCAGGTTTACGAGCGCCTTCCCTTCACTGGCGGGAGGTTTACCAACCTTGGATATAAGGGATTCCAGTTAAGCACCGGCGCGCTTCACATGATACCCCACGGCGCACGCGGACCTCTTGCCAGCCTGCTTCGCGAGCTCGGGGCTGATGTTACTATTATCCCTTCGAAGCCGATGGCTGTTATCAGGAATGAAAAGGGTAATGATATTAATTTCCATGATTTCAGGAAGGAGCTTTCTTTCACAAAACGCGTGAAACTCGGGACTGTACTGGCATATTCACTGAAATTCAAGCCGGACAATGAAATTTCTTTCAGGGATTGGGTTCTTAAATACTTTGAAGATGAGTTCCTGCTCAAGCTTGCGGATTCGTTCTGCGGCTGGGCGCTGAGCCTTCGGGCGGCGGATGTCCCGGCAATGGAAGTCCTTGAAATAATCGATAACATGTACCGCTATAAAGGACCGGGGATTCCCCTTGGAGGGTGCAGGGCTGTCACTGATGCACTTTCTGAAGTGATTCGTTCTAACGGCGGAAAAATCCATACGAAATCGTGTGTTGGCAGGATAATTGTTGACGGTGACAGGACAACCGGCGTTATTGTGGACGGGAAAAAAGCCAGTGCAGATATTGTTATCAGCAATATCGGGCACATCGAAACCAGCAGGATGTACGATTGCATGGACCAGGATTATCTCGCAAAAACCAGGAAAACCAGACCTTCACAGGGCATCAAGATATGCCTGTCATCCGATGAGCCATTGCTCGGTCACAGCGGAGCTCTTTTTACACCTTATACCAGAAGGATTAACGGGATAAACGAGGTGACAAATGCTGACCCTTCCCTTGCACCTGAAGGCAAGCATCTTATAATGTCCCACCAGACAACCCTTTCTGGTAACGCCTGCCTGGAAATTAATCTTGGTCTTTCGGATTTGAAAATGCTGTTTCCTGATAAGAATTTTGAGGTTTTAATGGTGCAGTCGTATTCAGGCGGGTGGCCTGTTAACAGGGTATCATCCGGTAGTGACCGGGGGAACATGACGCCTGTTAGCAATCTCTATATCGTGGGTGACGGCGCGAAAGGTAAAGGCGGGATTGAGGTTGAGGGCGTGGCGCTGGGTGTTATGAATACGATGAAGGTTCTTCTGGAGAAAACTGGTTGAGTATTTCCCGTCTGGAGTACGCATGCCTTGCAATGGAACACGTTTCGTCAACAATCTTAACCATCCTCAGCCAGCCGTTAACCGCTGCCCTCATAGACACGAAATCACTTGCCTCAAGCTTTAAAAAAAGTAATCCGTCCTTAATTCCAAGGGCTGTTTTTGTGCGCTGGTGTCCCCCGTCAAGTTCAGGAAGTATCGACTCATATACAATCCCGGTATTCTCACCAAGCTCAAATTCAAATTCTGCAAGAACGGTCATGTAAATATATAGTGGTTTATTGCTTATTTACTGTTTCCTTACCATCAATTGTGATATATGGATAAAGTTATTTTTTAATGCCTGCAACTATGTGTAATACCTTGAACCATTCATAGGCAAGTATAACAAGAAATGCAAGTGTTGCAAACTCAAATATTCCAGACACCAGGTATATTAAGTCTGTTCCTACTATTATGTTAAACTCAACAAGCACTTCCACAGCCTGGTGTACGGCCAAAGAGGCGCCTGCCAGGAACACATATATCCAGTTGCGTTCAAGGAACTTCTTGTTCAGGAAAACCCTGGCTTTCAGGAGTTCCATTTCAATGTTTCCCCATTTCAGCCAGATACGGATTACAAAATATAGCCCGACTAATGCAAGTAGAATAGAGCCAATCTGGAGTCCAGTGGTAAAATTATTCAACATTTTAGGGATAATACTATATTAAGTTGGATATAACTCTTTTTAAACAATCTGGGAAAAGCTTATAGTCAGCAAAAACCCCTTAGAATATTAAGGTGAAAATCTATGGTAAACAGCAGTGAGATACATGTTACAAAAACGATAATGAATGAATTCGTGGAAGATTTTACAGAAAATATCCTTGACAGCGATGTTATTGTTGTGGGCTCGGGACCATGCGGTGCAGCAGCAGCCAGATATGCAGCAGAACTCGGACACAAGACCGTTATGATTGAAAGAAACCTGTATGCGGGCGGTGGAATGTGGCAGGGCGGATACCTCATGCCCAAGAACACGGTAAAAGCACCTGCACACAAGATTCTTGAGGAATGCGGTGTGGAACTCAAGGAAGTCGGGGACGGGCTTTATGTCTGCGATTCATTCCAGATGGTTTCAAAGATGCTGGCAAGCGCGTGCGATGCGGGTGTTAAGCTTTTGAACTCCACGAACGTGGACGACCTTGTACTCAAGGAAGACCATGTGGATGGCGTTGTTATCCAGTGGTTCCCTGCAAAGCAGATGCCGCCGTTCATGACGTGCATGGACCCGATTGCCATAAGGTCAAAGGTTGTAATTGATGCCACAGGTCATGATTCATTCCTTGTAAAGCGCCTGAGCGAGCAGAGAGCAGGCATCCCTGAACCAAAAGGATGCGGTTCCCTGTGGGTGGATGAAGCCGAGAAACAGACAGTTGACCTCACACATGAGATATATCCCGGCTTGATTGTGGCAGGGATGGCAGCAACGTCCACATACGGCGCACCGAGAATGGGACCGATATTTGGCGGGATGCTACTTGCAGGCAAGAAGGCGGCAGAGCTGGCGCATGAGAAGATTACGGGGGCTAAAGTCAGCGGTATTGCAAGGGAAATGAAAATTACTCCAGTCGATGCTGTTGTGACATAAGGGCTGTTTAGTAATACGTAAAACGGTCAGGGTTTTTACCTGACCTTTTTTCCATGTTATGCCAGGAAACAAAGTATAGAGATGCAATAAGCCAGCTAAAGAAGAAAGTCAACCCGATAAATAACAGGGCTTTTTTGGGCATGCGTTTAACCTCCTGCTAAGAGATTATCCTTAATGTCAACATTGTATTCCACACCTTCAACTGTCCAGTAAGACCATGGACTGCCCTCATCTTCCCAGGTTACTGAAAAGCGTACAGGTATCTTTACCGAATGGAACGTTTTCCAGTCCGTTAACCCGATCAGCCACGGCGTCTTCTCTTCCTCCTGACCTCTGAAGCGCCAGGCTGACACATGCGTTATTAAATCCGTCTTCGGATCGAATTTGAAAAGCAAACTATCATTTTGCTTTCCATATGGAACCACAAGACGTGCCATTTCATCATCTACAGCTTCCCAGTGCGCACGGGAGTCTGTGACAAAGACCGACGGCGCAAACACAGCTTCGCCCCACATCGCAAGATTCTGACCCCTGTCTATCTTCTCGCCAGTTTCCCTCATGTTGAGTATGCCTTCTATTTTGAGAACACCTTCTCCGTTCATATAGGAATCATGACCTCTGAGAATTGGCCGACCAAACCAGGTAATTTCCATGTAGCGGTGAAACGCCTGCCCTGGTAAATAGTAAGCTTTGAAGCGAACCGGCATCCATATTCTATTTATTCTCAATTTTGCCTTCCCCCAGACAACAGCAGATTCTATCCTGGGGACAGGACTGCCCGCAGCGGCTTCATAATACTGCCCTACTGGTTCAGGTAAGTCCGGCGGGAGTTCGACAGAGCCAGCATCCTTTGTTTTGTCAGGGTGCGGTGGAAAGCTGTCGGGCTCGATCTTGAATCCCACCCAGCCGATTGTCAGCAAAACAACAGCGATGCTGATGATTGCAATAACCACAACGAATATACTGCTCATTTTATAGCCTCCACTTTTCTTCTGATAAAAAGAATATCAGATGTAGCAAGGACAATAACCGATATAAAAGCCATCACGATCAGAGGATAAATTGGCTGGGGGTAGGTTATCAGATTGCCGGATTTCTCAAGTGCCTGCATGACGCCAAATAATGCCAGTGTGTTGTGGAATACAATAGCGGCATAGATATTGCGCCCGAAGAAATATACCATACCGGTTGCAAAACTGATGAACGTCAAAAGAAGTACCATGTTTACGCATGGGTGTTCGGTTAAGGAATTTTATTGACTTATTGCTAATGTTTTTGTATAAA
>JACUTP010000148.1 GCA_014859785.1 Candidatus Methanoperedentaceae archaeon
GTCCTTAGTTTTGTTTGGTATGTCATTAATAACAAACATGCTGAGGACAATATTAAGATGTAACCCGACATCTCAGTACACTACACCGGGCACACAGGGGCAGCGCATCCGCCTGCGTATTCAGAATCCGCAGATACGTATTTTTCCATCCCATCCCCAAGGTACAATACCTGCTCTTCCTTGCTGCCGTACCTGTAAACCGTAATTCCCTTGCATTTCAGTTGGTAGGCAAGCATATACGCCTTCTCAACTTCCTTGATATCCACATCCTGCGGGAAATTAATAGTCTTTGACACCGCATTATCGCAGTACTTCTGGAAAACAGCCTGCATCCTCACATGCCACTCTGGCGAAACGTCAAATGCGGTCACGAATATGCGCTTTACGTCCTCAGGTATCTCATCGATCCCTGCAAGATTTCCCTGTTTTGCGATGTTCATCATCAGTTCTTCACTATAGAACCCTCTTTCTTTTGCCACAGCCTCAAAATACGGGTTCACTTCAAGGAGCTTTGTCCCTTCAAGGACATTGCGTACAAAAGATATAGCGAACAGTGGCTCGATCCCGCTTGAACAGCCCGCTATAATGCTGATAGTGCCCGTGGGTGCGATTGTTGTCGCGGTGGAGTTGCGTATGGGCTTTTTGAATATACTGCCGGGGAAATTGGGAAACGTTCCCCGCTCTTCTGCCAGTTTCTCGGATGCTGCATGTGATTTTTCTTCAAGGAAGCGCATTATCTCCTCCCCGGTTTCCAATGCCTCCTCAGAGTTGTAAGGAATACCAATCTGCACAAGCATATCTGCAAAACCCATTACACCCAGACCTATTTTCCTGTTCGCAAGTGTGATTTCTTCTATCTCACGAAGGGGATATTTATTAACATCTATCACGTTATCGAGGAACCTGACAGCCGTTGGTATTGTTCTCTCAAACTTCTTCCAGTCGATTGAGCCGTTATTTACCATCCGTGCAAGGTTTATTGAGCCCAGATTGCAGGACTCATAGGGTAATAGCGGCAGCTCACCGCATGGATTCGTACTTTCCATCATCCCTATATGCGGTGTAGGATTACGCCTGTTTATCTCATCGATAAACACAACACCCGGATCTCCGGTTCTCCACGCCATTGTTATTATAAGGTTCCACATATCCCGCGCCCGCACTTTCCTCACCGCTTCCCTGTTCCGCGGATTTATCAGCTCATACTCTCCATCCTCGAGCATGGCTTTCATGAACTTGTCATCCACGGCAACAGAGATGTTGAAATTCGTGAGAAAACCTTCCCTTGTTTTTGAGGTTATGAATTCAATAATGTCGGGATGGTCTGCCCTGAGTATTCCCATGTTGGCGCCGCGCCGCTTGCCGCCCTGCTTGATGATATCGGTTGTAGTATCGAATACACGCATAAAAGAGACCGGACCTGAAGCCACGCCTTTTGTGGACCGCACAATGTCGCCTTTCGGTCGCAGGCGCGTGAATGAGAAACCTGTGCCTCCTCCGGATTGCTGGATAAGGGCCATATGCTTTACTGCATCGAAAATGCTTACCAGCGAGTCATCGACAGGCATGACAAAACATGCAGAAAGCTGTCCAAGGTCTGTTCCGGCGTTCATGAGCGTTGGGGTATTGGGGAGGAACTCAAGCCGGACGAGCATGTTAAAGAATTCCTCCTCGGATTCGGGGTCAAGAGCTATGGATTTAGCAATACGCCGGAAAAGTTCAAGAGGCGTCTCTACTACATTCCCGTTTTCATCTTTTAACAGATAACGCCGCTCAAGGACACGTGCCGCATTAACGGTTAATTTTAATTCGTCCGTGACCCCGAAGAATTGTTTTGCTCTCCTTATCAGGGCGCGTTTCTCCCTGTAGAGAATGTATGCCTTGGCTACATCAGCATAGCCGTTTTTAATCAAAACTTCTTCCACGATATTCTGTACGTCCTCAACACCAGGTATTCCAGGGATTCTTTCCTCAATTATTTCTACGACCTGGTTTGCTATATTCCCGGCTTTCTCACCATCTTTGCTTTTTGTAGCGAGCAAAGCCTTGAATACCGCGTTCGCTATTTTGGACTTATCGAACTTAACGATTCTTCCATCTCTTTTATGGATTTTCTCTACCATGTTTACCATGACTTACTCACGTCAATTCATTGGCCGGGATTATCCCCGATCTTCTTAAAAGTTGAATCTCATCGTCAATAAGATTTTCGAAGTTGGGGTTAAACCACACTCCTATTCAACCCCCTTTTCCGTAAGCATAAACTCACAGGATGTGCCTTCGCCTTTTGACCTGTGTTTGCGCAGGGTTGCCTTCCGTTTTGACATCCCTGCCTTTTCAAAAAGGATTATGCTTTTTGACATGTGTTCAAGAGCATTTCCTCCGATCGGGCACAGCTCGCCTGTTGATACGTCCTTATAGACCTGGTTCGTAATCAGCACAACAATCCCGTGTTTCCTTGCAATTCCGTGAAGAATCCCTATCTGGTTAACAAGTTCGCGCCGAAGCGCCACATTATCATCGATTGAGTCGTCACTGGTAAGCCCGAGCCTGTAAAAAAGTGCTGCCGAGTCAAGTATTATTAACCCGACCATTTCACTTACTATTTTTTCAAGGTCAATAACAGCAGAATACTGCTGCTCAAGGCTTGCAGGTTCGTAAATGATAATCTCGCTTGCTATTTTCTTCGTATCCTCGCCTGCAATCTGTTTGAAACGCTCTGCTGAGAACCCTTCCGTATCTATGTAAACCACTTTTTTCCCGTTTCGCACGCATTCAACCGCAAGCTGGAGACAGATATTTGTCTTTCCTGTGCCTGATGCGCCGTATACCTGGGAAACTATTCCCTTCTCGAATCCTCCGCCAAGAATATCATCAAGCGGCTTGCAACCTGTCGGAATTCTGTCTGTTTTGTTAATGTTATTCACTCCTGTCTACAGATACCTTTTCCCATATCTTCTTTATTGATTCCACAGCTTCTCCCCCGATGTCGATGGGTGCGGCATTTTCCATATCCGCCCGGACAAGTGCCGCATCATAGGGAATTATTCCGACAACCGGAATTCCGAACCCGTCCAGCCGGTCTTTGATTTTCCCCACATCATCCCCTGCCTTATTGATTACAGCGCCGAATTTTTTAATATCAATCTGGCGCGCAAGCTCCACAACCCTCCCTGCGGTTTCTATTGACCGTGTACCAGGTTCCACCACAATAAGCATTATGTCTATTCCGCGTGTTGTCCCGCGCCCGAGATGCTCAACGCCTGCTTCCATGTCCAGTATGACAACGCTGTTCATTTTAAGGAGGGCATGGCGAAGCAGGGCTTTCAGGAACGAGCTTGCAGGACACATGCATCCGCTTCCGCCGCGCTCAACTGTCCCGAGGACAAGAAGCTTCACGCTGTCAGGACCCACGATACCGAACCTTTCGACAATATCGTCCACTTTCGGGTTGAGTTTGAAAACACCGGCTGGTCCGCCTGCCCTCTCATCAATGAGTTCCGCAAATTCTGTAAGGGGTTTTGGCGGGTTTTTGATACCAAGTGCTGAGGCAAGGTTCATACTGGGGTCGGCATCTATTGCCAGCACGTCGTACCCTGCCCTTGCAAGAAGCCGTGCCAGTATTCCCGACACTGTTGTTTTTCCTACACCCCCTTTGCCTGATATTGCTATTTTAATCATTTTGAGTCTATGAATCCAGCTGATATTTTATCGTTTATCGTAATCACGGCTGCTTCCCCGTTAGCTGCCACCCCAGGATTCACGACAAGCGTGCCATTAACACGCCGGGTGCCGCGGGCTTCATGGATATGCCCGCAGACGATTAAATCACATTTCCCCGGTGCTTGTGCAAGCGCCGTGCTGCCCACGTTCCCGTAAGGCAGTTTGTCCAGTGTGTTTTTTGGGGGGGCATGGGACAGCAGGATAATTCTTCCCTCCAATCCTTGAAACAGTGCGTCCACATTTTCTGCCATCTCATCCTCAGGAAGCTCAAAAGGTGTGTTAAACGGGGTGGGATTTGAGCCGCCAAGCCCTATGAATGTGATATCATCAATAGTACGTTTTGATTTATGAAGGTTTACACCTTTTTCATCCAGAAGTCCCATAATAGAGGGGGGGTCGCAGTTTCCCGGTATTGCAAGCACGGGTTCTGTGAACATTGCCAGCAGTTCAAGTGCTTTTTCATCAGGTCCGAAATCCGTGAGGTCGCCTGCAATCAAAACCGCATCGATTTTTCCTGCCTTATAATTCAGGGCTTTTACGTGTGAATAATCACCATGTAAATCTGACAGTGCAAGCAGTTTCATAAAACCTAATACCAGTTTAAAGGTTATAATTGTAGC
>JACUTP010000149.1 GCA_014859785.1 Candidatus Methanoperedentaceae archaeon
GAATTTATAAACACCAGTGTGAAAAAGAAAATAATAACAACGAGAGTCGCAACAGTGAACCTGCGAAAAGAGCAGACACCTGGCGTGCGAATGTTTATATTCGAGAGCAGTCCTGGGTAACAGGCAGGGCTAACAGAACCGTTTTTAAACTTAGCGGTTGTCAGACCCATCATGTGCGGAATAGCAGGCGCCACAGGAAAAGACTCACAAGCACTTGTCGATAGAATGCTCGATGCACTCAAACACAGGGGACCGGACGGCGCGGGAACGCATACTATCGGCGATATCACACTTGGCAGTGTCGTGCTAAAACTCACAGGAAATGTAAAGCAGCCAATATCAAACATCGGGGCGCTCACGTACAATGGCGAGATTTACAACTTCCATGAAATTGCCAGGGAAATTAATTTTAAATCGGATTCTGACAGCGAAACGCTTTTTAACCTGATTGAAACAAAAAGCCTGGAATCGGCAATTAAAAAAATCGATGGAGATTATGCCTTTGCCAGTGCCTCGGAAGATAAACTCCGGCTTGTCCGCGACCCCGTGGGTGTAAAACCCCTGTATTACGCCATCTCAGTTAATCGGTTTGCATTTGCCTCCGAGAAAAAAGCACTTCAAACAATTGGCATGGAAGATATATTTACACTCAAACCCGGTCATCTCCTGACATACTCTGGCAGCAGCATAACCATGGAAAAAGTATCGGGTTTCAGGAAAGGTGAGAAAATCACAGATGAAAGACGTGCCGCAATAGCCATCTTGGAAGCAATAAAACGCGCCGCAGAAAAGCGCATGTACAAACCCTGTGCTATCGCCTTCTCAGGCGGGATTGACAGCGCGCTCCTTGCAGCCCTGTGCCCCCAAGCGCAGCTGTACTCAGTTGGAATGGCAGGCTCCCATGACATCCTGCAAACCCGATATGCGGCAGGACTTCTCGGTATTTCCGATAATCTGCACCTTCACGAACTCACACCAGACGAAGTTGAATCGGCAATTCCAGAGGTCATAAAAGCTCTTGGTTCATCCGATCCGCTGGCTGTTAGCATCGCTCTTCCCCTGTATATTGTATCGAGGAACGCACACCATGATGGCATCCGCGTGATTATGTCAGGTCAGGGCGCTGATGAACTGTTTGCAGGGTACAGGCGGTACGAGTCAATGAACCGGGAAGAACTTGATTATGCCCTGTGGAATGATATCCAGGATATCGCAGTCAACAACCTCGAGCGGGATGATGCCGTTACAATGGCAAACTCGGTTGAACTCAGGGTGCCTTTCCTTGACATGGAAATCGTTGAGCTTGCACTCGGGATTGCACCAGAACTCAAGGTACACAATGGAATACGCAAATACATCCTGCGCATGGCTGCAAGCGGGATTTTACCCCCTGAACTTGCCATGAAGGATAAGAAAGCCGCGCAGTACAGCAGCGGAATCTATTCTGCACTCCGGAAGCTTGCAAAGAAAAACGGGTTCAAGGGGGAACGGTTTGTTGCCAGGTACCTGGGGAAAATTGGAGAAGGAATAATATAATGGTAGTTTTCCAGACAGAAAGTAAATCAGACCCGGTTTATATCCCACCTGCCATCCAAAGGGAAAAATTCGTTAATCCACATCAGGATGCTGTTCTTATGGATTATATAATACTCCCTTGACAGTACTGGAATCACGCCAAAAAAAGCGCTGGCAGTTATTTTCATATTAATAATGTCACGGCGTGTTTCAAGCTTATGGTCACGTAAAATCCTGCCTATCGGGATATCTGCCTGCATGATATCCTTCCTGACATCAGGCGGCATCCTTTTAACAGGCGCAAGGGAGCTTGCAAGCGCATACACTGTGTCCCCGGCTGTCAGGACAACAAGCCGCTTATTAACCTCCTCCCCAATATCAATATCCAGGATACCGGCAACTTCATCTGTGGCTTTTATTGCCCGCTGCTCCTTTGTCTCCACTTTTACGGTTTTACAGGTCAACAGTTCAAGAAGCAGCGTTACCGAACCGTCAGTTCCCGCACAGATACGCAAGCTTGCCGGTATATCATGTCTTTTCAGGATATCCCACAAATTTAACTCCCGACTTCTTTTTTGGCTTTCTTAAGCCTCTCCTTTGCAGTATAACCTGTTGCCTCCTGGAGAAACTTCCTGTAACGTTTGTTAGTTTCAAAAGCAACATCCTCAGAGACGTTCATCTCAGATTCAGAATCCACGCACAGCTTCCTCCCATCAAGCCAGACATACAGGTTCTTGAACGCACCGTAACTTATTGCGTACTTGCCTTCATTTTCTGTTATTTCTGCCGGGATGTTTGCCTTAAGAACTTCACGTACCCGTTCAATATCCGCACTGAAACCTCGCTTAAACGTATACACCTGAATATTATCACCTACCATCAATATTCTTTACATAAGGTTAAAGATTACTGAATATAATAAATTCAGACAAATTCAGCATCATCATAGGTACGCCTGACATCATTACCAGCCACTCTATTATCACTGCCGGTAAGGGCACTGGCGGTCTTTTTTTCAGTGATATGCCCGTCATGCCCGTTAATTTCAAGTATTTTATTTTCCCCTTCTATCTCCCACACAGGGATGTGGATAAGTTCAATTCCGAGGGTTATATCCGAAGGGTCAGGAGCAAACACTTTTTGCTGGAAAACTATCGTATCCCCTATCATTTCATTAATCCTTTCTTCTTTTGCATAATCCCTGATAATGGAGTCAATTGCTTTTGCTGAGGCATCCTTTTTCTCAACAACCGGCCTTACTATTTCATAGTTCTTTGTGGGTACAAGCGTACTTTCCAGAATATCACTATACACCGTACATGAGTTTTCAAACGTGAGCCCGTTTATGCAGCCTTCACCCTTTCCTTCGAGGTCAACCGTCTTTGACCTGTACATCTTCTGCGTACTGAATGAATAACGGTAATACCAGGTTGGAACAAACTTTAATTTCATGCTTTTTAAAACACCAAGTTTTTCCTTTGCTATTGATAAAGCATCCTGTTTTCCTATGTTCAGCTGGACTGAAGGTAATGACAGGCGTATTGTTTTTTCGTATTTGTCTATCACGGGTTCATTTCTTAGCTTTTCCTCAGGAACAGGTGCCTGGAATGCTGAAAACATATCCGCCCCTGTTGTTTCTTCAACAGGATACCCCTGTCCGATGCGTCCGGATAAGGCTCCTGAAAGGACAGACTTCCCGACCCATGATTCCAGTTCTTCCCGGTCCCATAGTGAAATTCCCTCATTAGAGGCAAACCTCTTTGTCCTGTCATCAAAATTATTCGATATAAGTATGCCTTTCCCGTTATTCTTTTTTAAATTAACCGCAAAATACCTGGCATTGTTGAAATTAGTAGATGGCTCGTATTTAATAAACAGCTTCTCTGTATCGTTTTGCGCAACCAGGTCCGAGATGTCCGATGATGTCACGGAATACCCGTAGAATGTAAAAATACTTTTTATTATTCCAATAACTGCACTGTCATTCATGATTTATACACCTCTTACCAGTTTAAATTACTTTATATTTCGGTAACTATTTATCCCGTATTGTATTTATATGAATTGAAATGACCGGTATTATGTTTATAAACTCAAAGATTGAAAGCCTTATGTATGAGGTATCCTTTAACCCGATTGAGCGCACAGGAAAAATCGTGGCAAATATTTCAATCATTGGTGAAGATGACCTGCCTGATGTACTGGGATTTTTCAGGAAGGCAATGCACAGCGGTCTTTCTGTCAGTCCCTATATCAAGATAATAAGTCCCGGCGATAAAATCTTTCCTGTCCACATCGAAAAGGGAAAAATCGGACTAGCAACTGCATGCAGTATAACCATCGACGGTGTACTGCTGAAAGCCGGGATACCGGTTAAACCTAAATTCGGCGGGGTTGTAGAAATAAATAACGGTGAGCCCCTGAGATTCACCGATATATTAACCTACGAAAGCACGACAATCGACCCGCTTGATGTCCTGATGTCACAGGAACTTACATCAGTAACTGAAATGATTAACACGGGTTCCGGCAAGATACTGGCAAACCTGCGCGAGGCTCCCATGGCTGCGCGGGACAGGATTGAAGAGGTACTGGATGCTCTTGTCGGGGCAGGTTTTTCCTGTATACTTGAACTGGGAGAACCAAACAGCGATATTCTCGGCGTCCAGGTCGGTAAGGATAAGATCGGGATAGCGGTTATTGGCGGTACGAACCCGATGGCTCTTGTGCAGGAACATGATATTGATATTGAAACGCAGGAAATGTCAACACTTCTTGATATCAGGGAAATGGTTCATATTGACGAGTTAAAATAGTGAATTT
>JACUTP010000150.1 GCA_014859785.1 Candidatus Methanoperedentaceae archaeon
ATGAGCGACCAGGCGCCAAGTATTACAAATGGGAGATGAAAGGCGTGCCACTGCGGATAGAAATCGGGCCGAGGGATTTGAAAAATAATGTTGCAACTGTTGTGAGGAGGGATACGGGAGAAAAGGAAACAGTGCCGCTTGGTAACATCATGGAAGAGGTCAGGAACCGGTTCGGGCAAATCCATGAAAGCATGTTTTTTAAAGCAAAGAAGTCACTTGATGAACGTATTTTTGACTGTACATCGCTGGATGAAGTTAAAAGCAGTATTCACAAAGGCATTGCAAGGATAGCCTGGTGCGGCGGGCGCGAGTGCGGGCTTGCCATGGAAGAGGAAGTGGGTGCGGGAATACTCGGGATACCGCAGGGAGATGTCGGGAAAGGCAAGGGGAACTGCCCTATCTGCAACAAGGAAACAACGTACATGGCAATAATGGCCAGGACGTATTAAATAATTTAAGTAGCAGAGACCAGCTCTGCTACCCTTGATGTACTTTTTGACGATTACGGCAGTTCCATCAATATATCATTCCCACTGTAGCATATTCTCCGCTTCCTGAGTAGGAACGTACCATAAAGTAATCCGTGCCTGAGCCAGTTGTAGGACCTGCAAATTCTTGCGGCCATCCAGTGTATCCAATTGCATCATAGCTACTTGTTGTAGGTGGTGAATTCCATTTAGTGTATAAATCAAAGTCACTTCCATCTGGTCCAGAGTTAAATGCGTAGGCGATACCAGTGCCACTGTGGGAATAGGTCTGTGAAGTACCACTTCCTGTAAGTGTACCTGTTTTTCTTCCGCTATCAGAATATAAACCTGAAAGTACCCATGACTTCCAGTTACCACTGCCGCTGTAGGGGTGTACCAGTATATAGAGTGTACCAGAACCTTCTATCGGGAAATATTCCAGAGAGGTGGATGAATACCCTCTTGCATCATAGCTGCTTGTTGTAGGTGGTGAATTCCATTTAGCATAGAGATCAAAGTCTGCATTCTCATTGCCAGCCATCACTACAGTAACAGTAGAAGGAGCAGGTACGGACACCGAGTAGGTGTAACTTCCACCAGCAGAGAGTACTCCATCTTTGCTGGATAATAGTTTTCCTTTAGTGACTGCTGCATATGCATTTACTTTTCCGTAGCCATATTCATTATCCTTACCTGCTGTACCGAGATCAACAGCAGTACCTGTCAATACATCTCGGACTTTCTGGTTACCAAACGAGGGATTCTGCGACCACACAAGTGCAGCAACACCTGCGACATGCGGGGCAGCCATGGATGTACCGCTATCATTAGCATACAGGTTGTTGCGAATTGTTGAGTTTATATCAACACCTGGTGCTACCAGTTCAAGGTTGGCACCATAGTTTGAGAAGGAAGGACGTTTATCACTAGAGTTGGTTGCGCCAACAGCAATTACGGTGGAATAGTTTGCAGGATATGCTATTTGATTATCTCCAGCATTTCCAGATATAGCAACAAGTAAGGCTCCTTTTATATCGTATGCATACTTAGTAGCTTCTTCGACCTTATTTGAATAGGTATATCCCCAGACACTCATACTTATGATATTTGCACCATAATCAGCAGAATAGTTTATACCATCTGCGAGATTATCCAATGTTAGATATCCGTTACTATTCGCCACCTTTACCGCAAGTATATTCACTTGTGCAACACCGGCAATGCCTTTGTTGTTGTCCATGATAGCTCCTACTATCCCAGCAACATGTGTCCCATGGTTATGGTCGTCCATGGGATTATTATCGTTATTAACGAAATCATATCCCTGAATAACTCGCCCAGCCAAATCTTCATGATTATAATCAACACCTGTATCGAGTACGGCAACGGTAACACCTGTACTACCTTTCTGATAATCCCATGCCTCTGGAGTATAGATTTTTCTTGACCCCCATTGAAAATTCCATTTTGGGTCATTTGGGGTATAGCCAATACTATATACACTATTTGGCTCAACATACCTGACATAGGGGTCTGTTGAAATTATTTTAATAAATTCCGAGACATCACCTACATCAAAAGTAGCCGATAATAAACCCTCATTGACTCTTTTAAGCGCGACGCCATACTTAGTTGCAAACTCCTCCAGTGAGGGGGGCATCCTCCAGAACCCTACAATTATTTCGTTCGGAACATACTCCACACCTTGTTTTGTGAGATCTTCTGGATATGTTATCTTAGGCCATATGGTATATACTTTGTCTGGACTAGTAAATATAAATCCGTCCCTATACGCTGCCTCAACAAGAGAATTCTTTGAAACCTCATCAATAAAATCCAATGTTTTCTGGCCAGTCTTTCCCGGTTCTCCAACTGCTCTTGTTTCAAATGCAGCCAACTTTATATCTGGTTTAGTGAAAATCAGCTTTCCACCATATCTTGAAGCAAATGCCTCAAGTGGTACTGGCATTTCCTTGAAATAAACAATAACAGTTTCCCTGAATACAGGCATTTGGGAGCCTCTATCCGGGGTCACTATAACATTAGTCACAACAGGTGGCTCATCAGGTGATTTCGGTGGTACTTGTTCAGTAACCTCAGGGTTTTCTTCAATATTTGGAGGAACATTGCTTTTATCATTCGCTGCAAGCCCTACCATTACTCCACTAATCAGCAATAATGCTGCGATTCCTAATATCAATAATTTTCTTTTCATGTTTCACCTCTAATATTTTTTAAATTCGTTACAATTCGTTTGTATATCCATTGCAGTTTACTTTTACTTAAGAAACATGACTGCTTCAGTCCAGATTGAAGTAATAGAAAGCTTTATATGAAGTGCTTTTTAGAATATGAATGTGGAACCACTCTCTGATGATATCTTTTATATTGAAACACTATATAGCAAAAACGCCGGTTTAATGGCATCAGAAATCAGTAATGATGTTGCACGAATGATTCTGAAAGAGCTATATAATAACCCGTTATCAATCACTGACATCTCAAATAAACTTAATATCCCCATGTCAACTGTGCAGTACCATATAGACAAACTGATAGATTTGAGCGTAGTTAAAGTCGCAAAAAAAAGACTTGGAAAAAGATTAAGGGATGTAAAAATGTATGTTTATGATAAAGAGAGCATAATCTTTTTATCATCAATGGAAAAAAACGAGTTCAACTATTTGTTAAAAACGTTTGCCTTCAAGAGAATAAAGGAAAAAGCGCCGATAATGACGGTGATAATTTTCATGTCTGGTTTAATTATATCACTATTCGGAAGTTGGTTGCTCAAAAAAGAGATTGAGAACGTTTATTCTTTATCATATATAGGTGGTATATCAGGCGCTACAGCCAGTGCGTCGGGAGAAATAGAAATTAACGTACTTTTGGCATTTATCTGTATATTTTTCCTCTTAGGATCAGCAATTTCGATTATACTCATTTTGCTCGTAATCAGATTGAGAAAATAAAAGATAAGGCTGATGAATACCTGTACATAAAGCAAAAATAAATTTATTTTTTTCAAGCGCTACAGGCAGGGATAAAAGACGTGCCCTTTCGGGCGGGAATAGTACCACGCGACATGAAAAACAGTGTAGCCACAGTTATCAGGAGGGCACCGGAACCAAAGAGAGCGTTCCCCTGGACAATATTGCAGGAGAAATAAAAAACGGTTCGATGATATCCGCAGCGGCATGTTTGAGAGGGCTGAGATATCAATGAGGGAAAGGATATTCGATTGCACAACCCTTGAAGAGGTGAAAAGCAAAGTATCAGAGGAAATCGCACGCATCCCCTGGTGCGGTGAGCGTGAATGCGGGCTTGCCATGGAAGAGGAAGTGGGTGCGGGAATACTTGGAATACCCGAAGGGAATATCGGGAAAGGTGCTGGCAAGTGCCCTGTCTGTAATAAGGAAACAGGGAATATGGCAATAATGGCACAGACATATTAAATGAAAGGTTGATTCATCCATTTAACAAAGCAGCAGCTACATCTAAAACGTAATAATCAAGATATAACAGGAAACCTGTAAGTATTGCAAGGGTCCAGAGCAGAAAACCTGCCCTCATAGTATTTCGTGTCTTCTTAATTTCATTAAGTGCAAAAAAAATGCCTGTGAACAATGCGATTAATCCAATGGTTGCATGTGATACGATAATAAAACCTGTAAAATCCATTGAAATTAAACCAAGAAAAGAATAGATAAAAGAAAAAGCCATCCATATAAAAGAAAGGCTGCCCAGAACAACTGCAATATTTGCCATTTTGATATGTTTTATAAAATTTTTTCTTTTTGCAAATACAATTGCCAGAAAAAGGATTAAATATCCCAGGGTTATGACAATCAAATTAATATCCGCTAATAA
>JACUTP010000151.1 GCA_014859785.1 Candidatus Methanoperedentaceae archaeon
TAACCAGGTACCCTTTTTTCTGTTTCAAAACATATATATTGACTTAGTGTACTTTATTGAATAAAGAAAAAGGCAGGATAGTGAAAAATGTGTTATAAGAATTGTGGGGTTGTTTAAACCATCATAATTCTAAAAGTTTGTCAGGATATAATATTAACAAAGTGGAAAAAGACAAATGACATCACTTGCAATAGTAAGGGCATCAGACATATTAAAACTAAGAGCAACCCTGATAGAGATGAGTGTATCAGGTCTGGAATTTGAAAACAAACCCAAGGAAATTAACCCTCGCTCTACAGAGAAAATATTATCACGTGTATTTGCATCCTCAAACACGAATTATGAAGTTTGCGCTTTAATCCCGATTGTGCAGGATTCCGGGTTTTCACAGGATAAAATTAAAAACCTGCCGCCTTACTCAGACGTTGTTTTTCTTGGTTCTTCGCATGAG
Organism: Candidatus Methanoperedentaceae archaeon; assembly: GCA_014859785.1. Classification (GTDB taxonomy): domain Archaea; phylum Halobacteriota; class Methanosarcinia; order Methanosarcinales; family Methanoperedenaceae; genus Methanoperedens_A. The sequence goes on from JACUTP010000151.1 coordinate 452, forward strand.
CTTTTTAATAATTTCAAGAATTTAATTCCTGCACTCCCGGATTTAGTCTTGCCTGATGTGAATAATTTACGTAAATCATCCAAACAGTCAAAAGAAAAGCCTTCGTCGGTTTACCTTGGCATATTCGTTGACAGGAAAGTAGAAGTGGAAACCGGCTCGGGTTCAATTCATAATGGGGTTTTAAAACATGCCGATTCAATAGGTGTTTTATTTGAACCGGAAGATAATGACCGAACGTCAATTTTTATTACATGGCATGATATAAAAAAGATAAAACTCCCCAGGAAAAAATAAACCGCTTATTCCGGACTGCTTATCAAGACGCAATACATGCCTGATTCATTATGATGCAGCTTTTCAACAGTCCCTGTGAAAATTCTCTCACCTGGATAACCGAGCCGCTCACAGACCGAAATATTACAGGATATACTTTCTGATTTTAATAAACCTGTGATTTCATTTACACCGAAATCCGTGCCTGGCAGGATAAAAACGTTTTTTCCCTGCCTTAGTTCATCAACAAGCCGTTTTTTTACATAATCGCTATCCCCTGAGTGGGCTGTTATTATGGCAAGAGTATCAATACAAATACCCAGTTTTGCACAGGCAAGCTGCATTGAGGATATTCCCGGGATTATCTGATCCCCTTCTTTTGCGAATTTCCCAAGACCTGAAAGCATGGGGTCACCTGTTGAAAGAACAACCGCGTTTTCCGGAATGGATTCAAGCGAATAATCTGAAATCTCATAGGCAGTGCACCTTATATGGTTTTTTGCAAGTTCAATGGCTCTTTTTGAGCCGAATATTATTTTGGCATTTTCAATCGCAGATATCGCCTCTCCTGTTAACATACCAGGTCCTGCCCCGACACCGACTATTTTCATTCTGGTTCACCACTGTCCCGTAATATTGTCCCGTTCCTGTTTAAAAGTACAACCCTTTTGCCTGATAATTCCGCAGCCTGTCCAAGCGCCCGGTCGATGAGAGGATTATAGGGGTTATCGTCAATCATATCCCGGACAGTCAGGTAACCGCTATTGTTTAATATTCCGGGTGATGCCCATTTAAGGATCAGTCCGGGAAGTCCGGAAATAATAACCTCTCCTTTTGCGGCTTTTAGTCCCCTGGAAATATCGCTTCCAATAAGGATAACAGTGTATCCTGGAAATAGCATATGGGAATATCGCATGCCCAACCTGCCTGTTGTAAGCACGACCTTATCTGCGTTTTTTATTAGTTCTTCCTTCATTTCACCGAGATGTTCGTTCCATGGTTCAACAAACCCGGTTGTTCCGAGGATGGATATGCCGCCTTTGATTCCTATCTGGCTGTTCAGGGTCTTATTTGCAAGTTTTTCACCATCGGGCACTGATATAGTGATTTTTGCACCATTTAATCCGCATTCAACAAGCGCTTCTTTTACTGCGTCTTCTATCTGGCGCAGAGGTTGTGGATTGATTGCAGGGATACCTTTTTTTGAGCCTATGCCCTTGCCTGCTTTTATTACGATGCTGTCATTCTCCTCTGCCCATGCAATGATTATTAATCCACCTGTCACATCAAAGGCATGGTCACCTGAATCTTTCCGGACTGATGCTTTTCCGTTTTTTGCAGTAACAGGCAGGCAGGCGCGCAGTCCCTGCGGTGTTGGAACGGATACTTCAGAAACTTCTTTTTCCAGAGACAGCACGCTTGCTTTGGCTGCTGCGGCAGCTGTTGTTCCTGTGGTATAACCGCGACGAAGCAGCGAGCCGTCAGAAAGCAGGATATAGCGTCCGCTTGAGAGCTTTTCCTTGAGTTCTTCTGGCGGCAGGCTGGCACGCTTTACCCATTCCTGGGGAATGTTAAATTTGTTGACAGGGTCGATTAATTTCATTCTTACAATACGATTATATTATTGGTATATATTGATGAATAATCTTCCGGTTTTGCCGGAATTGGCTGTATGTACACAGGTGATTAAGGATAAAAACCTGGCAATAATCTTATAGTTTATGTTCTCCTGAAAAGTGTATCCAGTTCCTTCCTGTTAAAAGATATCATAATGGGTCTTCCGTGCGGGCATGTGTAAGGGTTATTTGCCAAAAATAGCTGTCTTACCAGGCTTCCCAACTGGTCAGCCGAGCAGTCGGCTCCTGCTTTTATTGCACCCCTGCATGCTATGCTTTTTGTCACACGTTCGAAGATGCCTGTTTCGTCTTTTATCCTGCCTTCAGAGAGAATGTCGCTTATAATATCGTGGATGAGTTCCGGTTCTTCAAGCCTGCCGAGGATGTCCGGGACTGACGTCACAGCAAAAGAATCAGGCCCGAATTCCGTTATCCTGAAACCGAACCTTTCCAGATACGGTATCGTGTCTTTCATCAAGACACGCTCTTTTAAATCAAGTCCCAGGTTTATCGGAACGAGCAATTCTTGCGAGTCATTCCGTTTTGATTCACACACCTGCTCGAAAAGTACGCGCTCATGCGCTGCATGCTGGTCAATTATGATAATCCCGTCATCTTTTTCAGCTATCACGTAGATGTTACCCACCTGCCCAAGAATCCTGATTTCCGGAATTTCACTTTTCATGTCATCGTCATCAAGCATCCGTTCTGTGTGCCTGAGTCTTCTTTCGGTGTCTCTTGCCGAAACCTTGAATTCAGGTGTATTTTCCCGGATGATGCTTTCTACTGCTGGACTATTATATGCCAGGGATTGCTGGTTTTGTGGCAATTTTAAGTCGGGAATGAGGTTTCCACCAGACAGTGCGCTTTTCACAGCTTCGGTTACTGTGTCTGAAATCTCTTTTTCATGGCTTAAACGCACCTCCTTTTTTGCCGGGTGGACATTAACATCTACCTGTTTCCTGTCAAGGGATATTTTTAATACTGCTACAGGGTACCGTCCTTTAGGTATCAGTGTCCCGTAGCCTTTTCTTAATGCGTTGCTTATTGCCCGCGAGTTTACATGCCTGTTATTGATAAAAAATGACTGGTAATCAATGCTGCTTCTTGTAAGTGCGGGTTTTGAAATATAGCCTGAAACTTTTGCATAATCCGATTCGGTATCCAAAGCCAGCATGGATTTTGCAATATCCTTGCCGTAAATGTGGATTATCGTGTCCATAAGGCTGGATGCGGCTGGTGAACGCAGGAGTTCTTTTCCGTTATGCAGCAGGGTGAATGATATATTGTTATACCCGAGTCCGTTTCGTATGACAGTATCTATTATATGGGCAAGTTCGGTTCCATCAGATTTCAGGTATTTTTTCCGTGCAGGTGTGTTGTAAAACAGTTCTTCAACTGTAACGGCTGTTCCTGCTGCGCATCCGGTTTCGATGCTGCCTATCGTTTTTCCACCGTGGACTGTTATTTTCCTGCCTGAAAGTTCCCCTTCTGTTCGTGTGATTATTTCGACTTTCGAAACCGCTGTTATTGAAGAAAGGGCTTCGCCCCTGAAACCCATGGTTGATACATCGTCAATATCGGTGATTGATGAGATTTTGGATGTTGCGTGCTTGAGGTATGAGACTTCGGCGTCCCTCTGTTCCATCCCGCATCCGTTGTCTGTGACGCGGATTAGTTTTTTACCGCAGCCTGATACTTCCACTTTTATCCTGGTTGCACCCGCGTCTATTGCATTCTCGATTAGCTCTTTGACAACTGATGCCGGGCGCTCTATTACCTCACCTGCTGCTATCTTGTTTATTGTGGCTTTGTCAAGGATATGGATTTTGCCCATTTTTGGAATCCTTTCAATAAAGGTTTTTATTGTTATTCATTATTTCGGATTGTGTACATGGCTCAGTTATGAAAAAATTAACAACGAACTCTATACGAACCCACACTTCCAGGGTTCTTTCCAGTTCGTATTTAA
>JACUTP010000152.1 GCA_014859785.1 Candidatus Methanoperedentaceae archaeon
TGCACGGCAGGCTGTTTGGAGTGTTTAATAAAACTAGCAGAAATTTGGAAGAATCGAGAAAAAAGTCCATGAGCTTTTTGCCACAGGCTATAAAATAAATGTATATTTTATAAACCAATAAAACATAAAAGCCTTAAATCATGAAAAAACCAGGTCAAACAAACGCAAAGCAGGCAGCAGGCGAAAAAGCATCCTGGCTTGTCAAAGACGGTATGGTTGTCGGACTCGGCACTGGCTCCACAACTGCTTATGCAATAATTGCACTCGGTAAACGGGTTTTGGAAGGGCTGGATATCCTGGGTGTCCCTACATCCTACCAGTCAGCCTTCCTGGCTTCAGAAAACGGTATTCTTCTAACGACCCTTGACGAACACCCCCTGATAGATATTGATATTGACGGCGCTGACCAGATATCAAATTCGGCTGCCATAAAAGGCGGAGGAGCTGCCCATACACAGGAAAAAATCGTTGCACTTTCATCAAAGTATTTTGTCGTTGTAGTTGATGAGGCAAAATATTCAGAGGTCCTGAACCACCCTGTTCCACTTGAAGTCCTGCCAAAGGCACGAAAACTCGTTGGAAAACAGGTCAAAGAACTCGGCGGAAACGCCAGGCTTCGTATGGGTGTTGAAAAGGACGGACCTGTTATCTCAGACAACGGTAATTTCATTATGGATGCAGATTTCCGGGTAATAGACAATCCCGAAGCCCTTGCATCCCGGCTTTCACAATGCACCGGAATTGTGGAGCACGGTATATTCACAAACGTAGATGCAATCTATATCGGGAAAAAAGACGGTTCCGTGGAAATTCAGGAATTTTAGGAACCGTTTATACCGTTTCCGAACTTTTCATTTATAAAGGTCTCACTGACCCTGGTTCCTTTTTTCACTGTAACTTCTGGCCATATCCTTACATTTGAATTAACGGTAACCCCGTCCTCGATTACAACCCTTGGCCCGATGACTGTTCCCGTTTCAATGATGCATGAACTATTGATACGTGTGGAATTATCAATAGTCACCCCGGAAACCGCAGTATTTTGGCCTATCCCGACATCATTAAAAATATACGATGACAGGATTCTCGAATTGTCGGCTATTCTACAGTTTGAGCCGATTGAAGTATATGGTCCGATTAGCACATTGTCTCCAATAGACGTGTTCCCGCCGATTATAACAGGGCCCACAACAAGAGAATTCGACCCGATTGACACATCGTGCCCTATATCAATCGGACCTGTTACTTTAGCACCCCTGATACTGATATTACCTGATATCTGGGTGCCGGGCATCTGCTCAAGCATCCACCTGCACGCTTCCCTGTATGCCAGCGGGTTGCCGATATCAGTCCATTTTCCCCTGACAAGGTAGCCGTTGATATTCTTCCCCTTGCCCATTATGTCAGGGAACAGGTCTTTTGCAAAATCATATTTTCTCCTGGGAATCCAGTCCAGTACCTCAGGGTCGCATACGTATATTCCGGTGCTTGCAAGGTTGCTGAATATCTCTCCAGCACCAGGTTTTTCAAAGAACCTGTTTATCCTGCTATTAACGTCAAGTTCTGCAATGCCGTAATCCCGCGGGTCATCTACCGGTATAAGGCCAATACTTACAAGTGCATCATTTTTCTCATGGAAGCGGTAAAACTCGCGTAATCCGAGGTTCATAACATGGTCACCTCCCACCACCATGAACGGCTCGTCCCCGAACAGTTCCCGGGCATTTTTCACCCCGCCAGCCGTTCCGAGTTTTTCCTTCTCATGAACATATTCGATATGCACACCGTACATACTGCCGTCACCGAGTGCCGCTTCAATCCCGCCCCCCAGATATCCGAGCGTAAGTACGATGTCGTTGAAGCCTTCCTTTGCAAGATGTTCCACAAGGTGAACCAGTGACGGTTTGTTAAGCAGCGGAATCATGGGTTTCGGTCTGTCAAAAGTAAGGGGTCTAAGCCTTGTTCCCTCACCGCCGCACATTATACATGTCTTCATTCGAATTCCCTTTTTAAATTCGCCTGACCCTATATAGATATAACGAAATATTGTTGAATGTCAATACAGGAGTTTATCTGCAAACCTGGTAAACAAGAGTAGAAACACCATTCGGCACAATAACAATTTTTGCCTCCTGACCGTGTTTATCAAGAGCCTTACCAAGCGCATCCTGCAGCGATGAAGGAATAAAATATGCTTTCCTGACCACGTCATCTGGCAGTGAAGAAACAAGATACAGGTCAAATCTCCTGGATAATGATGCTATAAGGGCTGCCTTGTGCCCGCCCATTACAAAACCGGATTTGAACCTGTGGATAACTTCATCCCTTCCAGAACAAAGCCATTCCTCAAATACAGCGTTACCATACCCTTCCCTGCACTCAGCAACAAGGATAACAGAGCCGTCCGGCTTAACAGTATTCTTCACGTGCTCAAGCGCCTTGTGGGACTGGAAGATGTTGATATCCTTCGGATAACCGCCCGGGGAAACAATCACTATGTCCGCAGGTTCAGCCTGTACTTTTAATAATCTGTCAAGCAAATCCACTCCTTTCCTGTGAGCCTCAATGAAATGACCCGCACATGCGGAAACGATTTCTTTCCTGTCGTTTAGCACAACATTCAGGATGAAATCAATCCCTGCCATCCTCCCTGCTTCTTCAATATCCTGCCTCACAGGACTGTTAGCATATCCTGCACTGGCATCAGGGTCAAGCATCAGGGCATGGTTTTTATTTATGCTTCTTTTTGAGGCAACAGCAGGTAATATGGATTTTGCACCGCCTGAGTAACCTGCATAGTAATGGAACTCAATCGTCCCTGTACATACTATAATATCAGCATCAACAACATGCCTGAATATTTCAACCGGGGTTCCTCTTGATGTTGTGCCGATATTTACACAATCGTTAATATCATGCTCGATGCATCTCACCCTGCCATAAAGTTCTCCCAGTATAGATTTTTTTTCATCTTCTGTCTGTTTCCTGTGTATTCCAAGCCCGAATACAACGGTAATATCATCAACACCGCCTGATGTGAGTTCTGAAACCAGGGGAGGGAGCAGTTCTGCCGTTGGGGTCGGGCGTGTCGTGTCACTGGCAATAATCACGGCAGAATTACCTGGTTGTGCAATTTCTGACAGTCGCCTGCTGTTTACAGGATGACTGAGGGCGCGCTCAATTTCCTTTATCCCGCCAGGTTCTGGCATTGTATTATCGGGTTTGACAACCCTTACATCGAATTTTCCGGGTATATCCACCTGAAGCCCTGCATTTCCGTACGGCAAATGGTATAACACGCTCCCATCCATGCAAAAAGATGATTTATAAGTTTGGGTAGGGCGTGGGTGTCCCCTCTTGAAATGAAGTAATATCACTCACCAATCATTTGTAATACAATTTTACGGATTTTCTCAACCCTGTCGAAGTTCACGCATACAATCTGCTGCCATGTACCGAGTGTCAATTTTTTTTCAACAAACGGAACCACAAGACTTGTTCCAACAATCATCGAACGAAGATGCGAGGCTCCGTTGTAATCACCCCATGTCCTGTGATGGTGGTAATCCCTGTCCAGGGGCATGAGTTTTTCAAGAATTTCCGAGAAGTCCTGCGAGAGGTTGGACTCATACTCCATCGTGGTAATCCCGCCGGTTGACCCGATACAGAAAACAGTAACCGTGCCGTTATCCAGTGTTGAATCTCTGACAGCCCCTGAAACCATATCCGTAATATCAACAATCCCGCAATCAGCTTTTACATTAACTGAAATTTCTTTGGTTTCCACAGGCATGGAAGATTATTGGACTGGATAACTAATGAGGTTTTTGCCGGAAAATGATTGTTCATGTTATGACCTGTACAGGTAAAATCTTGCCCTGCCGTAATTTACAAGTTCGGTTTTCTTAAAAAAGCGTTTCAGGTCTGCCTTTTCATGCCCAAACGGTCTTATGAGGAGGTCAGCACCCACATCCCTTGCAATTTTTGCCATTGCAGCTTGCAGGTCGATTGGAGGACGGATTGAATACAAAAGAGTTGCATTCCTGTATATGCCCGTATCAGGCTCAAACACATCGTCCCTGCAAAACCTGACTCCCGCATACTCCTGCTCATGCATGTCCGTGATAACAACATCAAGCTCCCCTTTTAAGGCAAGCGCAACCTCAGGTCTGCTTCCCACACCTATTTCAACGACCTTTTTCGTGTAGTTTTCAAGAATATACCTCGCTATATCCTCACAATCAGGAATCATTTATACGACAACTATTCCACACCATTATGAAACTATTGGAACCCTGGAATCGGA
>JACUTP010000153.1 GCA_014859785.1 Candidatus Methanoperedentaceae archaeon
CTATTTATTTAAATAAGTTCATTATTCGTAGTATATGATGAAAAAAACACTGTTATTGCTGCTGGTAGCTTTTTTTTTTGTGTCAGTCGGTGATGCGAAAGAATGCATGGACTGCCACGCGTCTGATATACTGATATATCCTGCAATTAACGCTTCCCTTTTTGGGTCTCATATAAATATCAATACAACAGATGCCGGTCTCTCCAGCAGTGACTGCACAGGATGCCATTATAATGTGAATACTATACCACATGGCGCTGTATTAACCTATACATGTGAGGAGTGCCACCTTTCTGGGAACGCTCTTAGAGTTGACAATCATCTGAAAAATGCCAATATCTCTGTGGATGTTGAGTGCTATGACTGCCACAGCAAGACTTCGTCTCTTTTTAAATACAGCGCCAGTGCCAGCGCAGCCCATTACGGCAGTAATGCGGGGTTTGGCATACCTCCGGGAGAGGGATACTGTGCGTACTGCCACCAGAACTCATCGACTGTTTATAAGGACGTGATGCAGAACCCGGACAACACACGGATAGGCAACCATACCTCTGATATTGTTTCCATTTTTCCGCTGCATCCTGCCGGCCGCACAGACTGCACAAACTGCCACGGGCAGGATAAGCTGCACGGAACAAATATAACCAGACCTTTAGCAGATTCCGGCTTCTGCAACAGCTGCCATTTAAATGACAGGATAAAGAAGAATAAACATGCAGGAAATGTTGAATGTGCGGACTGCCATATAGAGGTGCCTTCCGATGTTCATAGTATTAAATATATATTGCCAAACGGAAGTTATCAGGGCATAAATGCTACTCTGTGCGGAAGCTGCCATGCCCAGGATTTTAGCTTTAGATTACCGTTTTCTGCTGCAAACTGCACATCCTGTCACCAGGGAAGCGGACTTATTAAGTTTGCCCAGGCTCCGATTATACCCGCACCTGTTAACCACAGCACAAATCCCTATTCAGGAGCCCTGTGGAACGGCTCACAGCCAGCATACTGGAGCAATACCAGCCAGCAGTCAAGCTGCGATTACTGCCACGGAAATACCCTTCACGATCCAGAGGCATTAGGAAAAATAGAGAATATTCGATCTGGAAACATGCCAGACCAGAGTATAACCAGTAACAGTTACTGGTGTGCCAACTGCCATTACAGCAATGGTGCATCTGGAAACTACTTCTATAATGCTTCTTCCTTTTACCCTGTTCCCCCTGAGATCCAGAATAAGACTGGCATTGTGCCTTCAGCAGCAAATGACGGAACAGCCTTCTTTAATCACACCCTCAGCGAATGGTCTGATAAAACATGCCTCCAGTGCCATGGTAATTCTTCACAGCTTACGACCGCTTTATTTGTCCACAATGTTGTCCCGGGGGGAGGAGGAGCAGACTGTGCTTCATGCCATGATATCAAAGCCACAGGCGCGCCCCTTGATAAAAGAATAGATATTGCGGCATTTAATAACAGCGTACACTACCGCTTAAATAGGGGTGGAAATAGCGCATGCTGGGCATGCCACGGTAATGGAGCAGAGCCAGACGGACATCCTCCTGAATATAAATCGCCCAGGAAGTGCAGCAATGATGATTGCCATTCCTTATACCAGGAATACCGCGCTCCCATGTTATATTCCCATTTCAAGAACGCCAGCCTTAATGACAACCCGGGTAACGCCTTTAATCTTAATGTCACCACAGGGAGCAGTTGTGAGGATTGCCATGCCAATAGTGTGAGCACCCGGGGCAGCAATATGAATTCTACCGCATCGCACTATGCTTTGCGCGAATTGCCAGATAGCATAAATTGCATATACTGCCACCTGAATAAAGAAAATTCAGAAAAATGGGGAGATGCTACTTTAATATACAAGAACAGGACATCCCTGGTTGAACTTGACAGGGAGAGGAATAAATTTACGGTCAAAGCCGGAGATTTTATTGATCTGGGATTTAGATTCAGGCTAAAACTGCTGGAAGTCTCTGCTGTAAGAGGGAGTGCGAACATTGAGCTACTCAAAGATAATGTACCCGTGGATAGAAGTCTTGTAAAAATTGGGAATTACACATATGAGGAGTATCTTACCATAGACAACTCAAGCGTAAAGTTACCCGCAATCGTGCTTAATATCACAGGAATTTTTATAGCAGATAATACAAGCTTTATCCAGTTTGAAGGCTTCAGGTTGAAAAGGGTTCATGCTGAGAACAATACAATTTCCTGCTATTTGTGCCATGTTTATGCAAAACCAGAAGTAAGATACAGGGTAATCGAAAGAGTTGATATGGATAGAGATGAGATTTTCTATACAAGGGAACTGGTTAATTTTACAGACAAAAAAGGATATAATGAAACCACCGCCCTCCCTGTATTAGCAAACCTTACTGAAAATGATATGCATGCAAGTATAGAACCAGAAAAGCGCAGAGCTCTTTTTGAGGGGGAGCGATGGAACATTTCGGAAAATTTCAGCCTTTTATTAAAGGCAGTGAGCATACAAAGCGATGAGGCTTTCCTGCAGCTTCATGCCGGAGATTACTATTATGAAGATTTTGCAGGAAGGGGGGAGGTATTTGAATACACGCCAGGCATAAACTATACCGGATACCAGTCAAAGAACATCACAATTTTCAGTGCTAAGGTATCTGAAATAATCCAGGCAGAGCCAGAAAATATGGTAATTTTAGAGGAGGTTGTTGCTATATCTCCTGATATTAAGAAAATTCTGGAAAATGAAACCATAGAAGGCTACAATGCAAGCTGGCTCTGGGAAAATTCGACCCTGGTCACAGGAAGGCTGCGGCAAAACTTTCATTCCCCGCAGCTCTTCGATGGAAGGGACGGCGGTGCAGATTGCCTCTCATGCCATGGAACCGGCGGCTTTGTGGAGAAAAGGATAGTAGCTTCGCTTGGAAAACATGAATTATTAAACGGCGGAGGAAACAGCGCCTGCCGTGCGTGTCATGGCGGGAATGAAGATATCAAGACACATCCGGCTGGTTATAAGACTCCCAGGGACTGCATAAGCTGCCATGCCGCTGTCCGGGATAATTATAATGCCGTGTATATAGGTGATGAAGAGCATAAAAATGAGAGATGTGAAGCCTGCCATGTACAGGACTCCCATGATATAACCGGATTTAACATGCTGCCTGCTGTTAGAGATATAAGACTGGTCGAGGAGGGGAACAAGAATATAGTAAAGGCTGTTGCAGTGGCTGGATACAAGATGAAGGTAAGAGGTGCGAGGTATTACATCGATACCCAGGATGAGAAAATTTTGATGAGTCCTGTTGATGGGATATTTGATTCCCAGAGGGAGGAGATATTTGCTGAGATTGATATCTCAAACCTGTCCCAGGGAAAACATGTGATATATATCGAAGCAATGGAGCGGAATAATAAATGGGGAATTCCTGTATCACTTGAGTTTACACGGGAAGGTGCAGGTCTTAGAGTTGAAGATGGGAAAAAATTGAGCTACGGCATGTTTCCCCTTATCGGGATATTAGCTGCACTTCTATTAAGAAGATTGGTTCAAAAGAAATAGGAAAAAAAAGAAAAATTAAAAATTGAGGGACCTTATGCGGTCCACTCAATATCTACTTCTGCGCGTATCCAGTAGCCTTTGCCGGGTACTATATTCAGCAGGCTGTTCTCCGATGATGGATAATCCGGATCAGGATCATAGAACTCCCATGATGCACTGGATGTATTGTATCCCCAGACTATGGTTATGTTGTTTTTTACAGATGACATAACCGAGGCTGTCGAGGTCACCGCAGGTGTCCCGTTAAGAGCCACAAGGTTCCAGCCTGCCTTGAGCTGCACTGTGGATACAACTTCTGCTTTCAGTCCCAGGGAAGCGTTGGCTTCATTAGCGAGTCTTATAGCATCGTCGAGAAGCCCATCTATCTTTGTTGGATTATGCACACCCCAGCTTTCGTCAGATTCCACCAATTTCAGGTTAAAATATGCCTGGGCGAGCTTATCCATGCTCAGGTTCTTCTCTTCTGTAGAGGCATTTACTGTTTCAAATGCGCCTAGAACTGTTGCCTTGGTGGTATTCCACTTATCATGGGTATCTGCCTGTATATCCTCGACCGTGGTGCTCATATTGCCAAGTATTGCGTTTCCGGTTACATGGCAGCTTGAGCAGTCGCTCGCCTGCAGTAAAGTAGCGTTCACCTTGAAGGAATGACCTTT
>JACUTP010000154.1 GCA_014859785.1 Candidatus Methanoperedentaceae archaeon
GTTCAATTATGGGACATAAACTATTGACGAAAATCGGTGTTGAATGAAAGTAGTCAGTAATTCTTCACCTCTGATATTCTTATCTGCTATTGGCATGCTGGATCCATTGAAAAGTGAGTTCGGGGAAATCATAGTGCCAGAAGCTGTATATCATGAGGTTACTTCAAACGAGCTTAAGGGTTCAAATATTTTATTTATCTATATGCCCTGTTCTATATTTCATAATATTGATGCTGTTTTAACTCAATACACGATGCACCAATTAACCATCCCGCAGTCACATACCCCGGACTTAAGTCCAAGGCCTGTTAAATAATACTCTGCATCACGATTTTCTGTCTTGTCCGGCAATATATTTTTCAACAACTTCCCAGCCATGTCCGACACTTCCATGATAGCAGCTCGGCGCCCAAAGACTGTCTTTGCACCACTTTTTCAATTCAGGGAATTTCTCCCCCAGGAGCCTGCTGCTTCTGCCTTTAAGCCTCCTGGCAATAAAACTTACTGAATTTGCCCTGATAACTGCACACTTCGTTTTACCTCTTCCGTGACATAATATTTGCAACATATTTCACAGGAATAAACATGGAAACCTCATCCGAGTATTTTTCGTATTCCTTTCCAAACAGCCGAAGCAATCTTCTCTCCTCGATAAATGCACCTGCAATGAGGTAAACTGATACCAGCAAAACCGCAGTGATGTCAAGAAGCGTCATTACCATCTTCGTGATTAATACCATAATACCACCCATGTAAAGAGGATGGCGCACAAGTGCATAGGCGCCTTTTGTGATAAGCACGTTTGCCTTTTTTTGCCTTATCCCGACAAAGTCAAGCAAATCGGTCTGGAAAACAGCATACGTGAAAAGCCCTGCACCTGCAAGACGTATCAGGACAATTACCGGATAAAGCCACTGTGGAATACTGTAAACAGGAGGTGTGGAAGCGGAATATCTTATCCAGATATAGAAAGCAGGGGCAAAGGTCAGGACACTTAGTAAGGAATATACCAACCTGTAAAATCGGAACCCTTCACCCAGAGTAATTCTTACTTTGTTTTTAATGTAATCGGCTGCAAGAATGCTGTGGATAAAAGCAAACCCTGCAAAATACAGCACAAAAAGTGGTACCGGCTCCATAATATAACGTTAATTTCGTTTCTATTTAACCCTTGTTGTTGGCATTGCCATTTTATCCGGGTCAACCACCACATCCACAATAACGGGCAGTTTCGATAAAAAGGCTTTTTCTATTGCACTGTCAAGTTCCTCTGGCTTTTCTACCCTGAAACCGTCTCCTCCGCATGAACGGGCAAATTCGGCAAAGTCAGGGTTAACAAACTCAACCCCGAATTCCCTGTACCCGTACATCTCCTGTTCCTTTTTTATGTTCTTGAGCTTCCCGTCATTGAACACTATTACCTTAACCGGAAGCTTGTTGTAAACAGCCGTGGTAAAGTCCGCCATCAGCATCGCAAAACCACCGTCACCCGTAATACATATCACCTGTCTTTTTGGATAGATTAGCTGTCCGGCAAGACTGGCTGGAAACGCAAAAGCCATACATCCCATGTTAGCTGAAAGTAGTGTTTCTTCCCCATCACAGACGTAGTTTTTGTAAAACCAGTAGGTATGATCACCAGAATCCACAGTAATCAGGGCATCCTTGCTTGCATGCCTTTTCACAGTCTGTACCAGATAACCCGGTGAAATGGGACCTGACATATCCCCTGCATCCTTTCCAATCTCGGCTTTGTGTTCATCCTTGAGTTTGTTAATCCTGTCAAAATAATCCTTATCAGGAATTTTCCGGGCTACTTTTTTTATCAACTCCCTGAGGGCAAGTCTTGCATCCCCTACCATGCCTGCTTTAACCGGAAAACTTTTCCCCACATGCACACTGTTAATATCTACCTGTATCACCGGAATATCAGGGACAAGGTTTCTCTGCCTGAAACCCGAACCCGCAACAATCAGTATGTCCGCATTTTTAACTGCTTTAGCAGCATATACCGTCCCGATTGAACCGAGAACTCCCACAGCAAGGGGATGCGTCTCAGGGATTACGCCTTTTGCCCTGGAAGTCGTGGCTACAGGTGAACTGATTTTTTCAGCAAGCTGTATGACTTCCTCGCCTCCCCCCTTTGTCCCCCACCCGATAAAGAGAAGAGGTCTTTTGCTTTCATTAATAAGTGCCGCAGCATAATCTATATCCTCATCATCCGGGACACTGTTCGGTTTGAATATATGTTCCGAAACATCCCATATACTGTCATCAAGTTTTTCTGACAGGACATCTGTCGGCAAACTTAACATGGCAGCCCCACGCCGCGAATATGCATTCTTGAGAGCCATGGTTGTGGCTCTTAAAGCCTGTGCGGGTTTGGCTATTGTTTCATGGTATACAGTAAACGGTGCGAAAATCTCAATCTCATCTATCTCCTGCAGGTGTTCGCTTCCAAGGTATGCCTGTGCTACCTGCCCGACAAGGGCAAGAACTGGAGCACCGTCTGTTGTGGCATCAACAAGTCCGGTTATAAGATTTGTGGCACCAGGACCCGCTATGGAAAGGCATGCTGCTATGTCACCCGTGAGTTTCCCGTGTGCGGATGCCATTAAAGCTGCGGTTTCCTCATGCCTTGTAAGTATGAATTTTATCCTGTCCTGTTTACTGATTGCATCCACAAGAGGCAGGTTTGAGTCACCCGGAATCCCGAAAATATACCTTACCCCTGCGGCTGTAAGCTGTTCGAGTATCTTTTCTCCAACAGTGGTTGTAATAACCTCTCCTTTTGCCTCATTTTCCCCGCCATTGCCTGTCCCCATCCTTTCAAAAGCTGACCTGGGCGCGCTACATACAGGGCATATCCAGCCGGGAGGGAGGTCGCTGAATTTTACTTTCTCTTTTTCCTCATCATATATGTAATTACAAACCGTGCATCTGAATCTGCTCATTTATTTCCCCATTTAAAAAAGGAAATAAAAGGATAAATAGTTATGTTAAACATGTGACCGTTACATTACATGTTGGTACAATTAAGGCAATTCGATAAAATCAAACATCGAATCTGAATTGACTCCCATAGAATACATTATATTCTTATCCTTATTTGGTCCCGAAGAATAAAAATGAAAATTTTTATAAAACATGATAGTCCTGAAAAAGTTTCCAACGCCAGTTGAAAAACTCTTTGACGCATCAATAATCGGTTGAAAAAGGGAAAAGGTATGCTCTGCTTGATTTGATGTTTTAGGAATGTCATGATCAAGATAATGGAACAGACCCTCAATCTTACTCGCTAATCTGTTCACAATATCTTGAGCCATTGGAGGCAAAGTATGTCTTTTTTCGATTAAAATCGCCAATCTTCGGATTGCCTCTTCACTTGTGTCTGCATTGAAAATATTCAAAATCTCTTCCCTGGCATTGATTGCTTCATCTGAAAGCGTCATCAGTTTTGGCACACGAAATTCCTTTTTTATGTTCTTCTTGATATGGAATATGCAATATTGTCTGATTGCACCCGGAAACACTTTGTTGATTGTGGTTTGAATTACAGAATCATCCGCAACAAGGAATTCGACATCAACTAATTTCGATAGTATTCTAAGAAATTCTTTAGCTTCTTTTTCTGTAAATGCTGGATAAACTTCTGCAAGAATCGTTCTTCCAGTTATTCCATCCAGGGCAGTACATCCGAAATGAAAGATTCCGTTACCCATTCGTAGCCATTTCTCATCAATGATTATTATTCCTGAAAATGGTAGCTCCCCAAGATCAAAGAAGGCATCGAGAGTTTGTTGTCCCGTTTTTTGCATTTGCCTCCACATTGTAACAGGGCTACAGTATTTGATCTTGCCTCTTCTTGACAATCTCCTATACCCTGAACCACGATTGCATCTCAGTTCTACCATTTCCCGATAATCTTTATCACCAAATCGTTTATAGAAACTAACACCTTCCGGCAATACTGCGAACGTCTTCCCACATTTTTTACATCTAAATCGCATTGCTTGAACACGTTCAACTTCGACATACATGTGCCGGACGTTCCTTCTATAACTACCCCAACCGATTAAATTATAACTTCCACATCGTTTACAAAATCCACTTTTTGAGAAGGGTTTATTTTTGGAGTGGATAACAGTTGCTCCATTCTATCCTTGCTGATTTCTCCATATT
>JACUTP010000155.1 GCA_014859785.1 Candidatus Methanoperedentaceae archaeon
GCCGTGCATATTATATAAACAGAAACATTCTTAACCCGACAAATATAACAGTAGTGAATATGATACGCCAGCGTTTCGTCATAGATACCAGCGCCCTCACCGATACCCAGACCCGCGAGCTTGAAGGAGCCGGAACCCTCTGTATAGCAATGGGCGGAATCCTTGACATCATTGCCGAGGCAAGACTAAACCTCGGCATAAGCTGTTACATACCCTTCCCGTCCGTGTATAACGAGATGAGGGATTTTGCCAGGAACAACGGCTGTGACGAAGAAACCCTTGCCAAGATAGATACATGGCTTGTTAAGAAAACGCCTGACAGGTTCGAGGTAAAAATCCCGTCCAAGATTTTTTATGATTACGTGGACTTCATGCGCGGGCGCATCAACAAGGGAATGGGCGTGGCTGAAGAAGCCATATGGGAATCTGCCACTGAATGCCTGTTCCTCACAACCAAAGCTATATCAAAACAGCAGATAGAACCTGAAATCGAACGTGAAGTAATCGGCGAGATAATTGGCAAGTTCAGGGACAAGTACAGGAACGCCCTGCGTTATGGGATTCTCGACAGTGCGCCAGACATAGACGTGCTGCTGCTTGCAAAGGAACTGGATGCAGCAGTTGTTGCCAGCGACATGGGAATCCAGAAATGGGCAGAGCAGCTGGGTCTTCGTTTCGTTAACGCCAGGTCCTTTCCCGCAATGATAAAAGAATACCTGAAACGGACAAAACCCGGAAATACTGGCAAACTGGAGTAATAACGTGTCAATCTATTTATATATTGCAGCATTCGGATTCCTGTCGATTATTTACCTGACACTCCGGGATATTCGCATATACCATCGTACAAAAATAAAATCATACCGAAAAGGTGCGCTAAAAGGCATGGTTGCAGGGACACTCGCGCTTATAGGTATGGGCATAACACCAGAAAACCCACAAATCGGGCTGACGATACTTCTTGTTGCGATTTATATTAACGGTAAAGGTGCCAGGGAAAACGTATTCAAGGATGCGCCTTTGACTAAGAGGCTTCTCGGAGAAACGACTACCAGGAAATAATATCAGGGATTTTAACGACTAATGTAACTTTTCCATTCCTTTCACAAGCGCCTCAACAACAGAAGGGTCAGCCAGGGTCGAGGTATCACCTATATCACCTATATCTCCTTTTGCAATCTTCCTGAGAATACGCCTCATGATTTTACCTGAGCGTGTTTTGGGAAGGGCTTCCGCAAACTGTAACTTTTCAGGTTTTGCAATCGGCCCGATTGTGTTCCTCACATGGGCTACAAGTTCTGCCTTAAGTTCGTCACTTTCCTTAACTCCTTCCTTCAGTGTAACAAAAGCATAGATGGCTTCGCCTTTAATCTCATGCGGGAATCCAACAACAGCAGCCTCGGCAACCCCGGGATACGACACTAAGGAACTTTCGATTTCAGCAGTCCCGAGCCTGTGCCCTGAAACCTTGATAACATCATCAAGCCGCCCCATAATCCAGTAATACCCGTCTTCATCTTTGCGCGCGCTGTCCTCGGTCTGGTATATGCCCGGAAATACCGTGAAATATTTTTCCCTGAAACGAGCATGGTTACCGTACACTGTCCGCATCATACCAGGCCAGGGTTTCCTGATAACAAGCTCACCCCCTTCATTCACATCAGTCTCTGAACCATCACGCCTCAAAACCGCAACATCAATTCCTGGAAACGGAAACGTTGCAGACCCGGGTTTAAGCGGTGTTGCGCCGGGTAGCGGTGTTATAATAATTCCACCGGTTTCGGTCTGCCACCAGGTATCCACAATAGGGCATTGCTGCTTCCCGATAACCTTGTAGTACCACATCCAGGCTTCGGGATTAATTGGCTCACCCACTGTTCCCAGCAGACGAAGACTTGAAAGGTCATGTTTTCCAGGCCATACATCTCCGTCTTTCATCATAGCCCTGATGGCGGTAGGAGCAGTATATAGTATAGTGATTTTATATTTTTCAACCAGTTCCCAGAACCTGTCAGGTTCAGGGTAATTCGGGACACCTTCAAACATCACGCACGTGGCACCGCTTGCCAGCGGCCCGTAAACGATATAACTGTGTCCCGTAATCCAGCCGCAGTCTGCAGTGCACCAGTAAATATCCTCATCCCTGTAATCGAAAATCCATTTAAAAGTCTGCATTGTATACAGCAAATATCCGCCTGTTGTGTGCAGTACTCCTTTGGGTTTTCCGGTACTCCCGCTTGTATAAAGGATAAACAACGGGTCTTCTGCGTCCATAACTTCTGGTTCACATTCATCAGGAACGTTTTTTATCTCCTCGTGCCACCAGAAATCCCGCCCACCTTTCATGCGTGCATCTGTTGTACCGGTTCGGTTAAAGACAATAACACACTCAACAGAGTCATTGAGGGCGGAATCCACATTTTCCTTGATTGGTATGGTCTTTCCCGACCTGAAACCGGCGTCTGAAGTGATTACCATCTTGCATTCACTGTCATTTATGCGCTCCCTGAGCGAATTTGCACTGAATCCTGCAAACACCATATTATGTATTGCCCCTATTCTTGCACAGGAAAGCATGGCAATCACAAGCTGGGGAATCATGGGCATGTAAATAGCGACCCTGTCCCCTTTTCTTATCCCCCTTTTTTTCAGGACATTGGCAAACCTGCTGACTTCAAGATGCATTTGTTTGTACGTGTAACTTTCAGTATCCCCGGGTTCGCCTTCCCACATGATGGCAATCCTGTCACCCCTTTTATCAAGATGCCTGTCAAGACAGTTGTAAGAGGCATTCAGTTTTCCCCCCTCAAACCATTTGCATATTGCTTCTTCGGGATTCCATGAATGAACACTATCCCATTTCCTGAACCATGAAAGCTGGCTGGCTTCATGTTCCCAGAAAGAAACAGGATTTTTGATTGATTCTTCATAGATTTTTTTATATTCTTCCATGCTTTTTATATGTGCTTTTTCACTGAATTCGGAAGAAGGGTAAAATACTCGTTTTTCTTTGAGTAAGGACACTATGCTTGCATCATTCATTGTTCAGATCAACCAAACTGGAATTGTCTTTAATGTTGAAATAGGTTAGTACTAATTTTTTTGAAAAAGTTCACACATATTTCACAACCTTGTTTATTAGTTTGTTTTGAATTATACCAGGTTAAGTAATGAGGATTATTTAAAAACTCCCTGTATCGGGTGTTGCATTTATAAACAGGATATAAATGAAGACATGACATCGGAATTTAATAAAAACGCCTCAGTAGTTTAAGGTGATAAAATGATAAACATTAAAGATATGTCTCTGAGTAAAAAGTTAATCGGCGGTTTTTCTATTGTGATTATACTTCTTGTAATTGTGGGAATTACCGGTTACAATGGTATCACAGGCGTTATCCATGAAATGGATGTAATTGTTGGCGATCATATGGTAATGGCAGATAATGCCATGGAAATGCAAATTTCTGCCCTGAAAGCCAGTGACGCTGTGAGCGAATACATTCTTGGCAATCCAGATTCCATGAGTGAATACAGGAAATCAGTAAACCAGTTCGATTCAATATTATCCGAACTTCAAAACATGGGTATGGAAGGTGAAAAAGCAATGGATGTGGAAGAAATTAACAGGCTTCATGAAAAATTCGAGGATTCAGCACAGGTTCTTTTTGCTACAGTTGATGTATCAGATGTCAGGCAGGACAGTGCAGTTATTGATGCAATGGAGGTATATGATTCTGACAGGATGAACCTTTTAGCAGCCCTTGAAGAATTCGAAGTTATGCAGGGCGCTGAAATGTCAGAAGCAGAAAAACGTGCCGATGAAACTGCCGATAATGCAGTAATTTTGATAACTGTTATCAGCATTCTTTCAGGGATTATCGGGCTCGGCACAGGACTTTATATATCCCGTTCTATCACTGCTCCTGTTGACGAGATGCTTGAAGCAACAAAGAAGATCGCAAATGGTGACCTGAGCGTCAATATTGAAAACAATTCGAAAGATGAAATCGGGGAGCTTTCCAGGGCTGTTATGGCCATGAACGACAGCCTGAAAGGAGTGATTTCAAAGGTTATAATTTCAGCCAATAAAGTCGCTACAAGTTCTAATGAACTTTCTGCATCAAGTGAAGAACTCAAAGCTTCAACCGACCAGATATCAAATA
>JACUTP010000156.1 GCA_014859785.1 Candidatus Methanoperedentaceae archaeon
CCATGTTTGTAGCAGTTACGGGAAAGCTAAACATTTACAAACCCGAAGACGGGCAGGTCTATGTCAGCGTCAGACCAGAATCCCTGACGCAGGTAACTGAAACCGAGCGGGAATTGTGGATGGAAGAAACAACCAGACAGACACTTACAAGGATTAAAACCCTTGTAACATCTCCAGATAAACTTCCACCGGAAATAAAGGACGTGATTGATGGCTGTTACCGTCCTGCCCTTAGCGACCTGAAGGACATCGTGAGAGTTGCAGCAGGGCTGAATGAGACGGTTTCTCCTGACAGTACGCCAGATAGTGCTGGAAAAAAGGAAGCAAGCAAACCCGAACAAGCTCCTGCACAGCAAAAAGACACGGCGCCCGAGGATAAAACCCCTGAGGGGCCGCCAGCTGATACTGCTGGTACTACTGATATTACTGGCAACATCACGGAAGATGCAATCGCCGCTGCCAGTAATCTGCTCGGTGAGCTGTGCAACAGTTCGGGAAACGGCACCGTAGGTGCAAATCAATTCCTCGACAGGATAAAAGAAGAAAAAATAGCACCCGCAGAAAAAAGCCATGCCGTTCTCAAGGCAATATTTGACAGGGGACTGGCATACGAACCACAGATAGGCAGGTTAAAAGCAGTGGTCTAATCACTGCTTTTCTTTTTTTGGTCGTGATACAATGACAGAAAACACGGACAGAAATGTTATCTACAAATATTCCAGAGAACAAGCACTCAAAGATGGTGTACTGGTGGACGTAACAGAAACTGCGAAAGAAGCAGGTATAAAATACCCGACCGCAGTCACCGAAGCGCTGTGGAACTACATCGAACCTACAGCAAAACTCACGCGTATGGGGCAATCCGTGCAGGGGAGGCTGTGGGATGTCCTGTACTTGTTTACCATAGCTGCGCGCAACTCCCGGGAGGGTTGCAACGAACTGCACTACGGTGTCAGTTTCCTGATGGAAAGCAACGAGTTGTTCAAAACGCATGTGGTGAAACTCAAAGCCGTATGCGGTCCGGGTGATAATCATGAGCCGGTAATCACCCTGATGCTGGAAGACGAAGATTGACCTGCAAAACATCTCTCTCACCTTCAGGCGCTTCAAAATAGCAGGGCGTATCATACGTGATGCCCTGCACTTTTTTAAATAGTTGCATATAGGAATGCCTGTGGGTAATGGATTTCCCGCGAATTTAAATAAAGTTTTGGTGGGTGAACTGTCGCAGTAGCGGCGGTCCAGAGGTAATTCATGTATAAAAAATTAAGCGAAGTAGACTGCTTGTTAGGGCAACTACTGCCCCGCGATGCAAGTAAGAATAGAAACGTAGAACCCGAACCGGCATTCAGGTATAAAGAGATCCGCAGGGTAACGCTCCCAAGCGGTATCAAAGCTGTCAAACTGCCAGACGGCAGAATGATGGCTAAATCGCTGGATAGAAAACAGGGTAAACCCACGTGGATTATAGTGAGGGGATGAACATGCCCCTCAATTTTTTCTTTTCTGCATGGGATGACTACCTGGCAGACCAGGCGCAGGGTATCAATATCAACATCCCTGTAGAACACTATTTCAAGTGCCTGCCGCTTCCACGCTTCCAGGGTGCTGAAAAAACTACAGCCGGTAATAGCAGCAGCATCCCGGGAACATGCCGCGGCTGCGGAACAGTCCAGTCCTGCAATCTCAGAATAGAAGGCATGACAGACTTATGCACAGGTCAACAGCCTGCACCTGAAGGCTCAATAAGAATCGGCGACACCTTTGTACAAATCAGTAAAGACCTGAAAAAACACTACCCTGCGCCAAACTCTTTCCGGTGGATAGATGACCCTGATAGTAACCGCTATGAAAAAAGAATCCAGAACTATCTCACACACCAGCTCGGGTTTGCATGGATAAAAAATGCAGCCATCACCATCACAGACTATGAAATAACAATAACCGGCGCGGGGCAGATAACAATCGAGCGGGAAGACGATGAATTGGCAGTACTTTCAATGAAAGGGATAAGCGACCTTATCCTCAATGCTAAAACAACCCCGAACGGTGAATACTGGTACATCAACCGTAACCTCATCAAACGGAAAGTCCTGAGGCGCTTATCCGATTCCAAGTACATACCAGAAATTGCGCTATCAAATGACCGTGAAGAAGAAGATAAAACCTCACTTGAAGACTACTCTGCAACACCATATCTCAGTTATGAATCAGACATTCCATACTGGAAAGAACCTGAACCAGAAAACAAGCTGAGGGCTACACCAGAGGGGTTTGAGGTAGTGACCAGAAAACAAAAAAAGGACATGCGCTCCAAAGCTGAAGAAAAACGGCAGAACAGGTTCCTGATCAACCACGGATTCAGGCTAAAAGATAAACTCGAATCACTGCTGAAACACAACCCGGACCACGCCAGAATAATGGCATCAAAGCTGTCATTCAAGGACTGGAAAGCACTGAATGATGTTGGCGGGCTGTCTCCAAATACAGACACGGGGAAAAACGAATTTAAATAAAGTTTGGATGGGTGATCTCTATGAATAAGATTAAGATTGCCTTTACAGGGCACAGACGCCTGGGTTACGCTCAGGTTGAATCGATGTTGAATAAAATCCATGCTGAATTCCCGGATTCGGTATGGATCACTGGCGGCGCTATCGGTCTTGACTCCCATGCTGCAAAGTATGCGATGTTGCATGGGATTGAGCTATGGCTAATACTTCCATTTTCACCCGCGGTAATGACTGCCAGGTGGAATGCACAGCAGAAGTCATTCCTGGAGGCATCTATCAAGTACGCGTCAAAGTTCACTGTATTATCGCCCGTGTACAATGTCCGTGTATACCAGGATCGTAATATCCGCATGGTGGATCTATCGGATATGCTGGCTGCTTTCTGGGATGGTTCCAGGGGCGGTACTGCGAATTGCGTTGGTTATGCATCCTTTATCGGCCATCGTATCGAAATGTGCCTGCGTGAGGGGGCTTCGGCTTCCTTTACTCAGAGCACGCCCGCTGACTCGAACTGTGATGCCTGCTCAATGATTGGAGGGGAAACTCCAACTTCCTCTTCTTCTTATCGTGAGGTCCACGGCGATATCTTCACGACGGAGGCTGAAGCGATAGTTAACACTGTAAATTGCGTTGGCGCCATGGGGCGAGGGATTGCCCTTGAGTTCAAGAAGCGGTACCCTGACCTGTATGCAGCATATCGGCAGGCATGCGCCAGGAAGGAGATCAAGCCCGGCCATGTATGGGTTTACCAGGCTAAGGACCGGATCATCTTCAATGCAGCAGTGAAGGACGACTGGCGGAATGCATCCAGGATAGTGTGGATCGAATCCTGCTTGAATGAACTCATCGGGCTTTGCAGATCCATGAATGTACAGTCTATCGCATTACCGTGGATGGGCGCGATGAACGGATGGATACCTGTCGAACAGGTCAAAGCCACGACCAGAAGGATTATGTCAGGTATTACGGACATCGACATCACGGTGTATGAAATTAAGAGGCACTGAAGTCCACCCTCTTTTTCTTTTTTTTTACCGCGAATTTAAATGAAGTTTGGATGGGTGAATTGTCGCAGTAGCGGCAGTCCAGAGGTTTAAACAATGAATACACATACGGTAGTGCTGAGAAGTCCTTCTCCAAAAGGACAGAATAGCGGTCTGGAAAACCTTGGTGTCGGGTTCTGTGATACAGTGACACTTAAAGGCGGTGAAAAGAAGATGACAATTCATCTCCTGCCTGAGAAAGTTATAGAAAAAGGTGAAACCATGATGGTCTTTCCGGGAAAAGGAAGGGCTCTGCCAGAAGAGTTGACAGGGCACACACATGCAGGCGACAGGAAACCAGGGTATGTCATGTATCACAAGGACAGACCAGTAGGTTCTGGCTGGCTGCACCAGGGAAAGAAGCTGTTCCTTGTCCTCAAAATGAACCACAGCGTACCGCCTGTGGAAGGTGAACAGTTCAAGCTGACCCTCTTCCCCAGGTTTGTACTGCCATCGACAGCGCAGCACAGAGTGTGACAGGTGCCAAAAACAGTTTCGTTCCGAGCAGGTGAAAAACGCCTGCTCTTCTTTTTTTTCTCTTTTCCTTTTTGTATAATTTATATTTTTTCTTTCCTATTATGGAT
>JACUTP010000157.1 GCA_014859785.1 Candidatus Methanoperedentaceae archaeon
AAAAAGCATCGGCGCTGTTACAAGTTAAAATAAATGTGTTAGCTGCTGGATTGTTTCTTCATCAACAAAAACTATTCAAATATGTAAACCCACTATATGGTATGAAACGCGAGATTATAGTAGGCATAAGCGGCGCTTCGGGTATCCGGTACGGGATACGTATTCTTGAACACCTGAAAAAAACCGGCGATATATCAACACATCTTGTCATCTCAGATTCTGCAAAACAGCTTATCAAAATAGAAACCGATTTTTCAGTGAACGAAGTCGAATCACTGGCAGACTGCGTGTACGGAGATGATGATTTTACAGCACCCATCGCAAGCGGCTCGCACAGGACAGGGGGGATGGTGATTGCCCCGTGCAGCATGAAAACACTTGCTTCAGTGGCAATCGGGATGTCGGATGCCTTAATCTCACGGGCAGGGGATGTCTGCCTGAAGGAAAAACGCCCACTTGTCCTGATGGTGCGGGAAACGCCCCTTAACCTCATCCACTTAAAAAACATGGAACGGGTTATAATGGCAGGAGCCTCCGTACTTCCTGCAAGTCCAGGATTTTACCAGAAACCCGAAACCCTGGATGATATTATAAATTTCATGGCAGGAAGGGCGCTTGACCTGCTTGATGTGGAGCATGACCTTTTCAAGCGGTGGCGTGAATGAGTTTCAGGGAATTCCTGGAAAAGCTCCGGAATGAGGGGAAACTCAGGGAAGTAAACACCCCGATTTCTCCTGTGTACGGGGTGACGGCTTCACAGATAAAAGAACCTGTCCTTTTTACCGATGTTAACGGCTCAAAAGTAGCAATGAACATACTCGGTTCAAGAGAACTGCTTGCACAGGCACTCGGAGTGCCGCAGAGCGGGATAATAAAACACCTGTCGTCAAGCCCGCCCGAAGGAGAAGTGACGGTTGTTTCCGATTCACCTGTAAAAGAAGTTGTCGGGAAACCTGATATGGGAAAACTTCCCGTACTCACTCATTTTGAGGGTGACGGTGCGCCATATATCACTTCCGGTGTGGTGGTTTCAGAATACGGCGGCGTAACAAACGCATCAATTCACAGGCTCAGGGTAACAGGAAAGGATACACTCGTTCCACGGCTTGTCGAATTCAGGCATACGCACAACCTTTTCATGAAAGCAAAGGAAAACAACGAACCCCTTGAAATCGCAATTGCTATCGGTATTGACCCTGTGACCCTGTTTGCAGTGTGCACCCGCGTGCCTGAAGGGAAGGAATTCGAATACGCTTCATCATTGAAAGGCAAACCTGTTGAACTTTTTGAATGTGAGAACGGACTGAAGGTGCCGCATTCTGAGATTGTGCTTGAAGGCTACATCGACCCGGTGGAAGTTGCTGACGAGGGACCGTTTGTGGATATAAGCGGGACTTATGATATTGTTAGGAAGCAGCCTGTAATCCATCTTACTAACATGATGTACAGGAAAGACCCGGTGTACCATGCGTTGATGCCGGGTGGAAGCGAACACCATATCCTGATGGGCATTCCGTATGAGCCCCTGATATTTAATGAGGTGAAAAAGGTAGCTGATGTCAAAAACGTGGTCATGACCCGGGGTGGATGTTTTTATTTCCATGCTGCTGTCCAGATACACAAGAACCGTGATGATGACGGGAGGCGTGCGATTGATGCCACGTTTGCGGCGCACAAGAGTTTGAAGCATGTTGTGGTTGTGGATGATGACATAAACATTTTCGACCCGAATGATATAGAGTTTGCAATAGCCACAAGGGTAAAAGGCGATGAGGACATACATATTTTCCCGAACGTGAGGGGGAGCACGCTTGACCCGCGCTCTATTGACGGCATAGGGACAAAAGTGGGGTTTGATGCAACAATTGACCTGAGTAAAAAGGAAAAGTTTGAAAGGGCAGCAATTCCTGGGGTATAATGCAAATAAATCAGGAGAGTCTGCTGAGGCTGCCAGATTCGAAGCCTTAATCCTGTCCATCCCGCAGCTAATGCAAAAAGTGCCTCATCCCTGTAAACACAAGCGATACGCCAAGCCTGTTCGCAGTCGCAATAACCTCTTTATCCCTGATTGAGCCGCCAGGAGACACGATATACCTGATGTTATTCCCGGCAGAATGGATTATGCTGTCATCAAACGGGAAAAAAGCATCAGATGCAAGGACGCAATCACCCATTACGCCTTCTATAAACTCATCCTCGCTGACACCCGGCTTTTCCTTTTCATACATAAGCTTCAGGTTCTCCATGGCTTTGGTCACTGCAAGTTTCTTAATCGAGTCCACCCTGTTCGGCTGTCCCGCACCCATGGCAAGCATCTGGTAATATCCTTTAGAATGCTCCATTGCGATAACA
This sequence comes from Candidatus Methanoperedentaceae archaeon, assembly GCA_014859785.1. GTDB lineage: Archaea > Halobacteriota > Methanosarcinia > Methanosarcinales > Methanoperedenaceae > Methanoperedens_A. The sequence continues at coordinate 2,353 of JACUTP010000157.1, forward strand.
ACTGAATTGGATTTAATGTGCTTGCATAAAGCCATTGAAAATTCAGCAAGTTTCTTCTTATCATCCGGGAATGGGTGCTCGGTTACAACATCCCATTTCTTAAAAACACCCCGGTTTTTTGTCTGGACAAGCAACCCCCCTTCAATATACCGGCACGTGTTCTCACGTGAGCTATTCTTATCTATCGGAACTTCCAGAATCCGTAAATCCTTGCTCTTGTTCCTCAGGAAGTCAAGCGCATCATCGTAATACCCGGGCGCGATAATCAGTTCGACAAACCTGCCCTTCAGGAATTCTACTGTCTCAAGGTCTGCTTTCCTTGACATGCAGATAATGCTTCCGAAAGCAGATATGGGGTCGCCATCCCATGCCCGTGCCAGTGCTTCCCTGAGGGTCTTTCCCGTGGCAAGCCCGCACGGGTTGTTGTGCTTGACAATAGCAACCGAAATTTCATCCCTGAATTCAAGTATGGTATTGAGTGCATTGTCAGCATCAACGTAATTATTATACGAAAGCATCTTTCCGTGAAGCTGCCTGGCTTTTGCGATAGATGTCAAAGACGCATCAGGTTCCCTGTAGAAACTTGCACTCTGGTGCCAGTTCTCACCATACCTGAGGACTGTCCCCTCAACGAATTTCATGCGCAGTATTTCTTCACCGACAAGCCTCCGGCTCAGGTATTGGTCAATGGAAGAATCATAATCAGCACTTCGCCGGAATGCCTTAACAGCAAGTGCCTCTCGTGTTTCCAGGCTGATTTCGTCCCCCTCAAGTTCTGTCAGGATGTCGGGATAATCAAGAGGGTCAGTTACGACGGTGACATGCCTGTAATTCTTGGCAGCAGCCCTCATAAGAGCGGGTCCCCCAATATCTATATTCTCAATTGCATCTTCAAGCGCCACGTTTTCTTTTGCTGCTGTCATCTCAAAAGGGTAAAGATTAACGGCAACAATATCAATGAAATCAATGCCCCCTTTGTTCGCTTCCTTAACATGGAACGGATTATCCCGCAGTGCAAGGATTCCACCGTGAATTTTCGGGTGCAGTGTCTTGACCCTTCCTTCCATCATCTCAGGAAAACCGGTTACCTCGGACACGTCCGTAACTTTTATTCCAGCATCAGTGAGGACTTTTGATGTACCTCCAGTGGAAATAATCTCAAAACCAAGTTGCGAGAGTCCTGTTGCAAAATCAACTATTCCGGTTTTATCAGAAACGCTTATCAAGGCTCTTTTTTGCAGGACAAATCACCCTATCTGAATAGAAAAAGCAAACCATAAGCTTTTCGAATGGTTTTGTATGGTTTTATATGGTTGTGTATGGTTTTGTCAAAACATATAAATAACATAAACTTCTATTTATTGCATTGTGGTAAAAATGAGTGACTTCTCAAAAATAAGGAAAAAAACGCAACTCACCTCACTTTCGATAAGTTCAATAATATTTGCGATTGCGGTGTACGGGATACTGACACGCAACGATTATTATTTCGAGATAGGGCTTCTCCTGATTGGCTTCATGATAGCAGGTGCCATACTACTTGCTCCGCTCCTGGGGAGGTTCTGGTGCGGCTGGCTCTGTCCAAGGGGCACGTTTCTTGAATACGTCATCGGGAAGCTGTCACGAAATGCAAGCATCCCGAAACACCTCAGGACTACTAAATTCAAGCTATTTATCGCATCAATTATGGCAATAATGTTTATCATTGTCCTTATGGGTATGAACCCGTTTGTAGCATCTGAAGATATGCTGGCTTCCATCGGCGGGTTTATTGTTTTCCTGTGTA
>JACUTP010000158.1 GCA_014859785.1 Candidatus Methanoperedentaceae archaeon
AAAACAAAATAATTATATACTATTTATTGGAAAAATTTAAACACTTAAACAAAACAAAAAAACAATATCGGAAGAGGAAAATTCCCCTTCCTAAAGGCTTTTTACTTTCCCTTAAATCAACCCTGAACTGATAAACATCGCCGAGAACAGGATAGCAACCATGTTAACAACCTTAATCAGCGGGTTCAATGCAGGACCTGATGTATCCTTGAACGGGTCACCAACCGTATCGCCGACAACCGCTGCCTTGTGTGCCTCTGAGCCCTTGCCTCCGTAAGCGCCGCCCTCGATAACTTTTTTGGCGTTATCCCATGCACCGCCGCCGTTTGTCATCATAAGAGCCATCATCAATCCGACAACGATGATACCGATAAGCAGACCGCCCAGAGCAAGCTTGCCAAGAACCAGTCCGACAAACAAAGGTATCACAATTGCTATTATTCCAGGCACAGCCATTTCCCTGATAGCTGCTTTTGTGACAATGTCCACACATTTCCCGTATTCGGGTTTTGTGGTGCCTTCCATGATACCCGGTATCTCCCTGAACTGGCGCCTGACCTCATTTACGACCTCAAACGCTGTCTTACCAACGGCTTTCATGGTAACCGCGCTGAACAAAAACGGCATCAAGCCGCCAATAAACAGACCTACCAGCACAAGAGGGTTATCAAGACTAAGTACACCATCCGTAATACCCACTTTATGCGTGAAATCAGCGAAAAGCGCAAGCGCACCAAGAGCAGCCGAACCGATTGCATATCCTTTTGTCACAGCTTTTGTTGTATTGCCAACGCTGTCAAGGGCATCGGTAACCTCCCGCGTGCTTTCAGGAAGGTTTGCCATCTCAGCAATACCCCCTGCATTGTCTGTTATAGGACCATACGAATCAAGCGCGACAATGATACCGGTTGTTGAAAGCATTGCAATTGCCGCAATGGAAATACTGTAAAGCCCGAGCATTCCGCCTCCAACCACATAATAAGCAGCCAGGATGCCGGTGGATATAACAACCACTGGCAATCCGGTACTCTCAAGCCCGACTGAAAGACCGGTTATGATATTGGTTCCTGCGCCGGTTTCTGATGACGCTGCAATGGATTTTACAGGTCTGAACTTATCAGATGTGTAATATTCCGTGATAACGACCATTAAAACCATTATGACTATACCGATAAGGGCAGAGTAAAAGAACTGGATGTTTCCCATGAGCGCATCGGTTATGAAGTAAAATGCAGCAGTGCTGATTATTGCAGCAGCTGCCACACCTTTGTACAGGGCTTTCATGATATTATTATCATCATCAATCCTGACAAAGAACACGGCGATGATGGATGCACCGATTGCAGCAGAGCCGAGCATTAACGGGTAAAGGATAGCATTTTCGAACTGTGTTATAATAAGTCCGCCAAGCAGCATTGCCGCAAGTGCTGTGACCACGTATGTCTCGAAAAGATCAGCGCCCATACCTGCACAGTCTCCCACGTTATCTCCAACGTTATCCGCTATTACGCCTGCGTTACGGGGGTCGTCCTCGGGTATTCCTGCCTCAATCTTGCCTACAAGGTCAGCGCCAACATCTGCTGCCTTTGTAAATATGCCGCCGCCGACCCTTGCGAACAGGCTGATAAGACTTGCGCCGAACCCGAATCCTATAACAAGGTCAACACTTTCAGGTGTTGCGCCGTAAATAATGAAGAATCCGCTTGTGCCCAGAAGTGCAAGACCGACAACAGCCAGTCCTGTAACTGCGCCGCCCTTGAAAGCCACATCCATGGCTTGCCGAAGCCCCTCTTTAGCCTTGTTTGCAGTCCTTACGTTTGCCCTGACCGATATGTTCATGCCGATATATCCGGCAAGGGCTGAACTTATAGCACCTGCGAAAAAACCAATGATGGTTTTTGAGCCAAGCTGTGCAACAAACATGACGACACCCAGTACAAGTGCAACTACAGCTATTGTTTTATACTGGCGGTTCAGGTATGCCATAGCGCCTTCCTGTATTGCGCCTGATATTTTCTGCATCTCTTCCGTGCCCGGATCGTTTTTAAGAACGTTCCTGGCAAAAATTCCTGCAAATATAATACTGATTAATCCTGCCAGAGGGGCAAGATATAACAACGTTATTTCCAATGTATTACCTCCTAAATTACTTCGCTGACTATGAAGTAAATATATATAGTATTTACCTTTGGAGACGGCAAAAACCGGAAAAAGATTAATGGATTATAAAAAACTACAGGTAAGCTCTCCTTATCCTGTCCTTATGCTCAAGATACCTTCTCCTGAAAGCAGTATCTTCTTTCATCCTTTCAACCTGCCCCTGCAATTCCTGCTCAAGCGCTGCCTGTTTGCTTGAAAGCATCTCTTTACACAGCATGTTTGATGACTCGGATGAATAATTCTGGACGCCGCTCATTATTACCGTAAACCTGTCTCGAACCGGCGTGACAGTCCCGAATGGAACAGGTGAACCCTGCCTCATTATTTTCTCAAGTTCCTCATCAAAACTTGAAATCCTTGCACCGACGGCAATATTCTCACCCGGACCCACCTCTTCGGATTTAATCTGCCAGATGTTCCTGTCTCCTGCAATGAACGTATCGTATTGCTCCTTATTCATGCCCTGGAGAACCCGCCAGCTTCTCTTGTTCTTGCTCTTATCGTAGTCATCTTTCAGTTTTTCCATTACCGAACTGACACTACCTACATTCATTACGCAAACATCCCTTCCGGCGGTTTGGAAGCCTTATTTTTTGCTTCTGCCAGCGCCTCGTCAAAATGGTGCTGTTTGACTTTTCCTCTCGTCAGTAAGGCTTTATGAAGGGCGGTCTTGAGTAATTTCCCGACAATATCGCGCCCTGAAAAACCTCCTGTCTGTTTTGCGAGTTTTTCAAGATTCACCTCTTTTGCAAGTTTTAGAGGAAACTTTTTGGTATAAGAACTCAGAATCTCATACCGTTCATTTTCGTCAGGGAGTACAAACTCGATTTCTTCTTCAAAACGGCTGCGTACAGCAGAATCAAGTGTTTCGCGCATATTCGTGGCAGCGATGGTAATTATCCCGTCACGCTCATCTATCCCGTCCATTTCAGTGAGCAGGGCGTTTACTATTTCAGATACGTCGCCCCTTATTTCCTGGAAGCTGCGGTTAAGGGCAATGGCATCGAACTCATCTATGAATATAATACACGGTGAAAGCTCTTCCGCCTTTTCGTAGAGCTGGTGAATCTCACGCGCCCCGTCGCCCACGAATTCGCCAATAAGTTTAGTCGCCCTGACAGGCAGTAAAGGAACATTTACTGCATTTGCAAGCGCCTTTGCAGTCATGGTCTTACCCGTACCGGCAGGACCGCAGAACAGTATGTTCTTAGGTGCCCACATGCCGAATTTATCAGGTGAGGAAAGGAATTTCCCGATAATCTTGCATTTCTGTTTTGCCTTATCCTGCCCGACAATATCTTTAAATTTGACACTACTGTTTATTTCAGGGACAATGAACTCCGAAGCATAATCCTCGATTATGAATTCCGTGTTTTTCCCGATTTTTGAATTTTCAGGTTCAACATCAACCACCCTGAACGCAAAATCAGGGAACATCCGCCTGTCAAACAAAAAATCGCCTTTTTTCACTACATACCCGTTCCACTGTTCCCTGGCATAGAACTCGAAAACGTCAAGTTCTGAAGGTTCGGGATACTCATGGAACACCCCTTTTAGCGGATAGCCGGCAGGTTTCACTATTATTGTCATTGCACCTGACTCTTTTTGGACATGTTCGTGATTATCAGTCTTCTTACCTGTTACCCGCTGTTTTGTTCTCATAATTCATTACACTTAATACTGGCTATGTATTAAACAATTACCCTGTTTGATGCTTTGTCAACAGCAACAATTGATAAACAACGTTAAATTTAGAATACAGCTCTCTTCCCTTATACGTCTTACATCGAACTGCACCGTATTTTTGATATGTCCGTGGATTCGCTCACATTCTTTTCTGGTTTTCAATGAACAGGAAAGGTTTCATTCTTCAAATTCTGATTTCCCAGGTACATTCCTACCTGCTCTTGCCTGCCATTCTAATAAAGACATCTTAGCTTTTCATCTATTCCCATAT